>NZ_VRYY01000651.1 GCF_015731765.1 Nitratidesulfovibrio oxamicus | reverse complement strand
CATTGCGGCGCGCAGGCTGCGCCACGGCGGCATGGTGCCGCCGGTCGGCGGGGTGGCCGCGTCCGGCATCTCCGGCTACCGCGGGACAGTGGTTCGCGGCGGGTGCCGGTATGCCGGGCGCGTCAGGATTCGTAGCGCAGTCGCCGTTCCAGCAACTGCGCCAGGGCCGAAAGGGACAGCGTGAGGGCAAGGTACATGCCCGCCACGAGAAACCAGACCTCGAACACCAGGAACGTGTCGGCGGCTACCGCCTGGGCCTGCATGGCCAGGTCGTGCAGGGCGATGGTGCTGACCAGGGACGAATCCTTGACCAGCGACACCAGTTGCCCGGTCAGGGGGGGCAGGGCGGTGCGGGCCGCCTGCGGCAGCACCACCTCCATATAGGTTCCGGGCACGTCCATGCCAAGGCTGCGCGAGGCTTCCCACTGGCCAGTGGGCACGGAAAGGATGCCCGCGCGCAGGATTTCGGCGATGTACGCCCCCTCGAACAGCGAAAGGGCCAGCACCCCGGCGGCAAAGCGCCCCAGACCCAGCACAGGCGCCAGCACGAAATAGACCACGAACAACTGGATGAGCAGCGGGGTGTTGCGCACCGTTTCCACGTAGACCACTGCCAGGGTGCTCCCCACGCGCGAGCCGGATTGGCGCAGCAGGGCGGCCAGCAGCCCGGTCAGCAGCGCCAGGACAAGGCTGGCCGTCACCACCTGCAGTGTCACGCCGATGCCGTCCAGCAGCGGTCCGGCGTGGAAACCGCCGTCTCCCGCCGTGGTGAACAGGTGTCGCCACAGCCGGTGCCATTGCCAGTCGTAGCCGGATGCCGCCGTGCCGCGCAGGGTAATCCAAACCAGCGCCCCCATCAGGCAGCAGTACCGGGCCACGTCGCCAAGCACGGTCAGCAGGGCGCGGCGTGCGGGAGGGGGCGCCGGAACCACCGAGGCTTGCCGAACTGGCGAGGCTTGCCGAACTGGCGAGGCTTGCCGGACGGGCGTGTCTTGCCGGACGGGCGGGGCCGGGCCGGGCAGCGATGCGGAGCCGGGCGCATCAGGCTGGGGGGGGTGCCCCGTCCCGAGTTGTGGGGCCGAGCGGTTCCGGCTGTGTCGGGAATTTTCCATTCTGTGGCGCAGCATACGCCGCAACACGCCACCTGCCAAGGTGGGCGGCGCATTCTGGGCGGTGGGCAGGCGTGAAAAAAGGCGGGACAGGTTGCCCTGTCCCGCCCGGCAAGGCGGCGGCTTCACGGCCTTGCGGCCGCAAGGCTACTTGTTCAGCTTCACTTCCTGCGGGAACACCGGCAGGTAGCGGTACGACAGGCTGAGAATCAGGGCCGCATAGGCCATGATCATGGCGCTGGCGCCCCATTCCGCCCAGTTGGGGGCGTAGGTTTCCCAGGTGTCGAAGGGCATCACCGGCGCGGCCAGGGCCTGCACGGTCATGACGTAGCGGTTGATGGTCACCCCTATGCAGTCCAGGATAGCCGCCGTGTAGAACAGCGTGCGGTTGTTGCGCGTGGACGGGATGATCAGCAGGATGGCGGGCAGCACGCCGCAGGCGAACAGTTCCGCCCACAGCAGCCACTTGCCGTAGATCCAGCCGTAGAAGACCTGGTCGAAGGTCAGGCCGGAACGGGGCAGGATGTCATTGGCCCACGCCCAGGTGTCCGCCAGCTTGAAGACCATGTACACGGTCAGCATGGTGCCGGCGATCTTGCCCATCAGGCTCTTGATTTCCCAGCTGACCAGCTGCTTGCCGGTCATCTTTTCCATGATGGTGCACACGAGCACGGTGAACACCGGCCCGGAACCCACGGCGGAAAGGACATACAGGAAGAAGGTCCAGGGCCAGATGAAGAAGCCGTCGCGCGCGATGTACGGGCGGGCGAAGAGCACGCCGTACATGCCGCCCAGCGACCCCTGGTGGAACGTGGACAGGAAGGCGCCGATACCGGCGAAGAGCGGCATCATCAGGTGGAAGTTGTGGGCAATGGCGTGCACCAGCTTGTTGCGGTTCAGCTGCTTCTGCTCGAGGATCAGCGGGACGTACTCGATGACCAGCACGAGGCAGTAGCAGGTGATGCAGAAGATAACTTCCGTCAGCATGGAGTGTACGTTGGCGTGCCAGTAGCCGAACCATGCGCGCAGCGGCTGGCCCACGTCGAGCACCAGGACGAGCATGGCGCCCGAGTAGCACAGGAAGCCCACGATGACCGTGAGGTTGATGATGTTCTTCAGCGGATCGATGTTCAGTATGTAGCGGAGCAGGCCCGTGAAGAACGCACCGGCGCCCAGGGCGATGACCGCAAGGTCGAAGGTGATCCACAGGCCGAACCCGAAGTAGTCGTCCAGCCCGGTCACGCCAAGGCCTTCGGCCAGCACCCGGTAGGCGGCGTACAGGCCCCACCCGAACACGGCCATGACGATGGTGATCCAGACCAGGAACTTGGACAGCGAGCAGCGCGTGCAGCCTTCGGGGAACAGCGCGGCGTCGATGGGAAGGTCGTAGTTCTTATCCATGGCCGCCCCCTACCCTTTGACCTTTTCGTTTTCGAGATAGTTGTCGCCAAGGCGACGCACCCATTCGCGGCGGCTCAGGTAGTACACCTGCGGATCGGTGCCCAGGCGTTCCAGCAGCCGGAAGGCGTACTTGCTCTTTACGAGTTCGTGCACCTTGTGCGCGGGGTTGTTCACGTCGCCGAACACGATGGCCCCGTTGGGGCAGGCCTCGGTGCACGAGGTGATGTAGTCGCCGTCGTTGAGGGCGTTGGGATCACGACCTTCCACGCGGGCCTTGTCCTTGGCCTGCATGAAGCGGTGGTGGCAGAACGAGCACTTTTCCACCACGCCGCGCGGACGCACCGACACGTCGGGGGTCAGGGTCTTGTCCATGCCTTCGGGCCAGGTCGGGTCGAACCAGTTGAAGTACCGGGCATGGTAGGGACAAGAGGCCATGCAGTACCGGCACCCGATGCACCGGGGGTAGACCTGGCTGACGATGCCGCCTTCCTCGTTCTTGTCGGTGGCGATGACGGGGCACACCGACACGCACGAGGGCTTGCCGCACTGCATGCAGGGGCGGGGCAGGTAGGCCACTTCATGCTCGGGGAAGGACTTTCCGTTGGTCAGTTCGTATACGACCAGCCAGTTCAGCGACTTCAGCTTGTTGCTGGCGTCCGGCTGGGGGGCGATGTTGTTCTCGGCCTGGCAGGCGACCATGCACGCGCCGCAACCCGTACATTTGTCCAGGTCGATGGCCATTCCCCACTTGATCTTGAATTCCTTGAATGAGGACATGACGTACGTTCCTTATGCTTTGGCGATGTTTGCGCCGGCGCTGGTCCAGACCGAAAGGCCCGTGCCGGGTTCCGCACCAGCTGCGAGCAGGCGCATGACGTTTTCGCCCTTGCCCTTGCTGAACTCGTCGAAGGCGGTGTGCCCGTGCCCGGCAGGGACGGCCACCGTATCGTTGATGACGCCTTCGAACAGGTTCACCCGCGCCGTGAATTTGCCGGCGGGGTTCGAGAGCTCGATGCGGTCGTGCATCCGCAGGCCCAGCTTGGCGGCCGTGGCCCCGTTCATCAGCACGTAGAGTTCCTTGCCCTGGATTTCCCAGCGCCGGACGGTCTTGGTGTTGAAGGGCGGGGTGGCGGTCTTGCTGGTGCCCACGTTCAGCTTGGCGACCGGAGCGAGGGCGACGGGGAAGGCCGGAGCCTTCACGTCAATGGCCTTGGAAAGTACGTCGGCGCGCAGTGCGATGCCGTTGACCGGCAGCACCGCGTTGCTCACGTGCGCGTTGGTGGCCGAAGGCTCGGTGAAGCTCGCGCCGCGGGCTTCGGCCTTGGCCTTCAGGGCGTCGGCAAAGGTGGCAACGCCAAGGTCGGCGCCCAGCTTTTTCGCCACGCCGATGACCACATCGCCTGCCGGGCGGGCGTCCACCAGGGGCGCCAGCGCGGGCACGGCAAGGGCGTAGACCACCTGGCCGCAGCCGTAGGGGGTGTCCACGTCGTCGAAGCGTTCAAGGCCCATGGGCACCGGCAGCACGAGGTCGCAGGCCATGGCGGTTTCATCGAGGAAGCTGGTGAAGGCCACCTTGAAGGGCACCTTGGTCAGCGTTGCCTTCATGGCGTCGGCCTGGGGCAGCGCGTAGACGGGGTTGGCTTCGTAGAAGACCACCGCCTGCGGGGCGGCGGACTTGCCGGAGGCCACCTTGCCGAGCCACGCCACCAGGTCGTTCTGCAGCAGGGCCTTGCGGTCCATGGCAGCGGGTACGACCTTGCGGGCGTAAGGCAGGGCGCGGATGCCGCCTTCGCGGTTCATGGAGCCCAGCAGCGCGTTCAGGGCAAGACCGGCCAGCACGGGGGCCGCGCCGCCGCCCTGCCCGAATTCGGACCCGGCGATGACCAGGGGCCGCTTGGCCTTGGCCAGTTCCTGGGCCACGGCGGCAAGGCGCTTGGCGTCCACGCCGGTCTGCGCCGCCACCTGTTCGGGGGTGAACTTGGCGGCCAGGGCCTTGAAGTCGGCGAAGTCGGCGGCGGGGCTGGTGGCGCCCGCCTTGATCAGCAGGTTGGCCAGGCCGAGCGCCAGCACCGCTTCGGTACCGGGGCGGATGGCCAGCCACACGTCGGCGGTAGCGGCGGTGTTGTTCTGCACCGGGCCCGCATAGGCGAAACGCACGGCCGGGGCTTCGCCATGGGGGCGACCCACCCGGAAGGCGTGGCGGTTGCGGATGACCGGGCCCCAGGTTTCGAGCACGTTGGCACCGATAGCGAGCACGTAGTCGCTCTTTTCGATGTCGTAACCCACCTGGCCTTCGCCGCCCATCAGTTCCCACGCCTTGGCGGCGGGCTGGGCCTCGCCGGGCATGATGAAGCAGGACTTCGAACCCATCTCGGCGGCAAGCGCCGTGAACAGTTCGTTGACGGTGCCGGTTTCGTCACCGGAGATGACGGCAAGCTTGTCGCCGCCCTTGGCCTTTTTCAGGCCTTCCACCAGCATCGCTTCCGCCTCTTCCCAGGTGATGCCCACGTACGCGCCGTCGGCGGTACGCTTGAGGGGGCGCTTCATGCGGGAAGGGCTGTACAGCAGTTGCACTTCCGCCGCGGCGATGGACGAAAGCCCGCCGCCGAGGGGATGATCGTTGTTGGTCAGCACGCGCACCGGGCGACCGTCCACCAGCCGCACCTTCACGCCAACGGCGGACGGACACAGCTTGCTGACGGTGGGCACGTACGAATTGGCGCCGTCGATGTTGCGGGGAATCCACGACCAGTTCTGCGTCCAGATGGACACGTCGTCCAGGCTTTTCCAGACGACGGGGGTGGCGAGAATACCCGCGGTGGCGCCGCCGATGAACTTCAGGAAACCTCTTCTGTCCAGAGCCATAGCACCACCCCTTTACTTGTGGCAGACGAAGCAGGCATTGCTGGAATTCGTCACGCCGTAGTGGTTCTCATTGGCGTGACAGCGTTCGCATTGCCACATCTTCATGGTTTGCTTGCTGTAACCGGTCAGCTTGTTCTCGAAGTGGGTCGGTGCGCTGTCGGAGTTGGCCACATCGGGGTGGCACTGGGCGCACAGTTCCGACTCCTTGAAGTCGTGACACTGGTTGCAGCCGTCAAGGGAATGGGCGGCATGGCTGAAGAAGACGTTGTCGGGCTGGATCTGGTAGACCAGCCACTTAACTTCCTTGCCGGTTTTCACGTATTCGTTGACGAAGCGGGCTTCCTCGGGGTCGGACCCGAGCACGTCGGAATGGCAGTCGGCACAGCTTGCCGTGGAGGGCAGACCCGCGAAGGTCCCGTCCTCACGCAGCACGTGACACTGCTTGCATTCCATGCCCGCGCTTTCCATGTGCACCTTGTGGCTGAAGCGTATCGGTTGTTCCTTCTTGCTGTAGATCATGTCCGGAAACACCCACCAGCCGAAGATGAGCGACACGACCAGACCCACGAGAAACGGGGTGATGCCGCCGCCGCAGCACTTCCCGCCATCCTTCGCGCAGCCTGAACTGTTTAACTGCCTGTCCTCCATACCCTTCGCCTCATTAGCTGATTTGAGAGATGAATAACGAATGCCCACACTTGCCACGACAACCTTACTAGGCGACAGTTTGAAAGGCTGTCAAGGTGAAATATTTCACGAATCCGCTTCCATTTCGCGCAACTAGGTGAAATTCCATGGCGCCTGATCGGGCGATCAGCCCTCCTTGCGGCGCCCGTAGACGTCGTCGAAGCGAACGATGTCGTCTTCGCCCAAATACGGACCACTTTGAATTTCAATGAGTTCAAGAGGAATGCGCCCCGGATTGGTTAACCGATGAAGCGTGGCTTTCGGGATGTCCATCCATTCATTTTCGGTCAGGGTGCGTTCCTCGTTGCCAACCTGCACAAGCGCGGCGCCTTTTGCCACTACCCAGTGTTCGCTGCGGTGATGGTGCATTTGCAGCGACAGGCGGGCGCCGGGGTTCACCTCTATGCGCTTGACCTTGCGTCCCGGCCCCTCGTCGAGCACCGTGTAGTTGCCCCAGGGGCGGCGCACGGTAAGGTGCACGTCCACCAGCGGGCTTTTTTCGGCCTTCAGTTTTTCCACCACGTCCTTCACCCGCTGCACCTGGTCCTTGGCACAGATGAGAGTGGCGTCGCGGGTCTGCACGGCGATGACGTTCGAAAGCCCGATGGCCACCAGCTTGCCCCCGCGCGAAAGCAGCAGGCAGTCGTCGCAGTCAAGCGCCATGGTGTCGCCCTGTACCACGCAACCGCGTTCGTCCTTGGCGCCCAGGCGGTACAGCGCTTCCCAACTGCCCAGGTCGTCCCAGCCGAAGGCGGCTTCCACCACGGCGATGCGGTCCACATGCTCCATGATGCCGTAGTCTATGGATATGGACGGCAGGGTGGAGTAGCCGTGGGTAAGCGGAATGCCGGGGGCCAGGGTGGTGTCCGTGCGGGTGGTCCACCAGGCGGCAAGCGCGGGCTGAAAGCGTTCCACGGCGGAGAGCAGCACGCCGCCGTTGAGCACGAACATGCCGCTGTTCCAGAAATGCATGCCCTGGCGCAGAAAGCCGCGCGCGGTTTCCAGGTCCGGCTTTTCCACAAAGCCGTCCACGGCGAAGGCCGCGCCTTGCGGGGCCGCATCGGCGGTCGGCAAGGGGGCGCCCCGGCGGATGTAGCCGTAGCCCGTTTCCGGCGTGGTGGGCGGCACCCCGAAGGTGACGGTCCACCCTTCTGCGGCAAGGCCTGCCCCGCGTGTGACGGCCGCACCCCAGCGGGCCTCGTCGTGCAGTTGGTGATCGGACGGGAAGACGGCCAGCAGGGGGGGCAGGGCGGCTGCGTCCGCTTCTGCGGTGCCCTTGGCAGCATTCATGGCTGCATCCAGGCCCAGCAGGATGGCGGGCAGGGTGTTGCGGCCCACCGGCTCGGCCAGCACCTGGGTATCCAGCCGTTCGTCCAGGGAGCGGGCCTGGGCGCGCACTTCGAACACGTGTTCCTCGTTGGTCACGATGTGTACCCGTTCGGGGGGGAACAGCGAGAGCACGCGGCGCACGGTCTGCTGGAGCAGGGAAAGGTCGCCGTTCAGGGCCAGCAGTTGCTTGGGGAACAGCGCGCGCGAAAGGGGCCACAGCCGGGTGCCGGAACCGCCCGCCAGGATGACGGCGTGGCAGCGGTCGAGCGCGGCAGGGGAGGCGTTGGCGGGGAGTATGGTCATGCGTCGGCCTTTGCCGGGGAGGCGGGTTCGAAGGTGAACGGAGACCGGAAGTCGCGCAGCCGGGGCAGGCGGCGGTCCTTGTCCGAAAGAACGGGCAGAATGGGGGAGATGTCCGGCCAGGCGATGCCCAGGTCCGGATCGTCCCAGGCAATGCCCGCGTCGTGCTCCGGCGAGTAGTAGGCGTCGACCTTGTACTGGAACTCGGTGCCCGGCTCCAGGGTCATGTATCCGTGGGCGAAACCTTGCGGCACGAACAGTCGTGCGAAGTTGCGTTCGCTCAGTTCACAGCCGTACCACTGTCCGTAGCTGGGCGAGCCGACACGCAGGTCCACGGCCACGTCGAAGACGGCGCCGCGGGTGACCCATACCAGCTTGGCCTGGGTGGCGGGGGGCAACTGGAAGTGCAGGCCGCGCATCACGCCGGGCTGTTCCGAGCGGGCGTGGTTGTCCTGCACGAATCCGGCGGACACGCCCAGCGCAGCAAACAGGTCGCGGCGGTACGTTTCGAGGAAAAAGCCGCGTTCGTCGCGAAACACGCGCGGCTCTAGACGGAGCAGGCCGGGAATGCCGGTTTCGATGATCTGCAAGGGGCCTCCGGTGCCTGTGAATGTGGAATCCCCAAAGCGCTTACCCGATTGGGGGGCTTTTTTGAAGCCCCGGCGCGCCCCAATTCCGCGTCGGGTGCGGATTGCCAAAACCGTTGCCCATGCCCGTGGATTTGGGATACAGAAACGCAATTGTGGTGAACTTCGCAGTTTGTGTTTTTTATCCATGGATATGCCATGAGTGAGCAAGATACGGCGTTGACGGCGCCCGCACAGGGGACGGGAATGGTGTTCGAAAATGCCGGAACGGCACGCGAGGCCGCATTGGAAGCGGAAATCGCGCGGTTGCGAGGCGAGCGTGACGCCGCGCGTGCGACCGAACGCACCCTGCGCGACATCCTGACCTCGATTCCTGACCTGCTGACCGTGCACGACCGGGCGGAACAGGTGGTGTTCAGCAACTGGCAGGGCGACAACGTGCGCTGGGAGACGCAGGGCGGCGACCAGCACGGCAGAAGTTGCTTCGGCTGCTACTTTCGGGGCGAGAAATCCTGCGATGCCTGTCAGATAGCAGAGGTGTTCGAGACCGGGCGCCAGAAGATCATCGAATTGTACAACCCCGATTCGCGCACGTTTCGCTCCATCACCGTGTTTCCGGTGCGCAACGCCGCCGGGCAGGTGGCCATGGTGGCGGAATACGTGCGCGACGTGACCGAAACCCGCCGGATGGAGCGCGAACTGCGCGTGGCCAAGGAGGCCGCCGAGGCGGCGGACAAGGCCAAGAGCGAGTTTCTGGCCTCCATGAGCCACGAAATACGCACCCCCATGAACGGCGTGCTCGGCATGCTGGATCTGGCGCTGGACACCCCGCTGGACGAGGAGCAGCGCGAATACCTGGAGGCGGCGCAGAATTCCGCGGAATCGCTGCTGGCGCTGATCAACGACATCCTCGATTTTTCCAAGATCGAGGCGGGGATGGTGGAACTGGACAGCCAGGTCTTCCGCCTGCGCAAGCGCCTGTCCACCCTGCACACCATGTTCGTGCACCGGGCCGAGGAAAAGGGGCTGGGCTTTGCCTTTCTGGTGCCGGAAGACGTACCCGACGGCCTGGTGGGCGATCCCATGCGGCTGCGCCAGGTGCTGGTGAATCTGCTGGATAATGCCTTGAAGTTTACCGAGCAGGGCCGCGTTTCGCTTGCCGTGCGCGCGGTGCAGGCCACGCCGGAATCGACGTTGCTGGAATTTTCCGTCACCGATTCCGGCCCCGGCATTTTGGACAAGCACCGCGAGCATATCTTCGAACGGTTCGTGCAGGCGGATGGATCGCTGTCGCGCCGCCACAAGGGCACGGGCCTTGGGCTGGCCATCTGCAAGCGGTTGTCGCAGCTCATGGGCGGGGACATCCGCGTGGACAGCACGCCGGGGCAGGGCAGCACTTTCCATTTCACGGCCCGCTTCGACATGGCGCGCCTGGAAGGAGAGGAAGCCGCCCGCGCGCCGGTGCAGACGCCCGAGCCGGAATGCCGGGCGCGCATCCTGGTGGCGGAAGACAACCCCATGAACCTGATGTTCATCGAGAAGTTTCTGCAAAAGCAGGGCTACGAAGTGCAGTCCGTGACGGACGGCAGCGAGGTGGTGCCCGCGTTGCGCAAACAGGAATTCGACCTGGTGCTGATGGACATCGCCATGCCGGTCATGGACGGCATGGAGGCAACGCGCATGGTGCGCAAGGCCCAGGGCATGGCCACCAGCAGCAGCGTGCCCATCATCGCCATGACTGCCCACGCCATGAAGGGCGATCGCGAACAGTTTCTGGCGGCGGGCATGGACGACTACATCGGCAAGCCCATCAATTCCGACAACCTGCGCAGCCTGCTGCTGAAGCACATCCAGAAGTGCCGCCGGGGCGGGGCGACCGGGGGCGGCGCCGGGTAACGGGCGAACGGCAGGGTGCGGGATGGTATCTCGCGTCTGGAATGGTAGGGTTGGCGGCAGGGGGCGGGCAAGCCGCAAGGTCCTCGCGGGCATGCGTCTTGATGCGCCTCGTGTGTGCGGTCCCGCCATCTTGACCGCCACGGGCGGGCAGGGCATAACCGCCCGGCAAGGCAGGGTAGCGGCGTATCGGTTCTGGTACGGCATGCCCTGCAACACCTGCGGAAGGGTGGCAGAGTCCGGTTTATTGCGGCGGTCTTGAAAACCGTTGTGGGGGGAACCCCACCGGGGGTTCGAATCCCTCCCCTTCCGCCAGAAGAAGTATCATCACATGCCGTGTCTGTGCCTCGGGCACAGGTGCGGCATGCGTTTTCCATGAGGGGGCTCCGCGGCAGGAAGGCTGGTGTCGCCTGGATTGAAGTTGCCGCCCGGCGGGGCGTGATCTGCGCGCCATATGACGGGATGGCGTCTTACCCTTGCGGTAATGCGGAAAAGTTTCGCCGGGCATTTCCTCTCGACGGCGAGCCCTCGATTTGGCATGGCTGTGCATGCCGGGGCACATGCAATGGCCGACATCCCGGTTGCCGTGCTCGTCATGATATGGTCCCATGCCCTGACCGGCGACGCTGTTGGCGCAACAATACATGCAATGGTGGGCTACCGGCCATTGTCGCAAGCGATATGCCATGAAACAGCCTTTCTTGAGCATCGTGATAGCCACGTGCAATTCCGCAGCTGTGCTCCAGAGCTGTCTCGAGAGTCTGGCGGAACAGCGCTTTCGCGATTTTGAAGTGATCATTCAGGATGGGGTGTCCACGGATGATACCGTGGCCCTTGCCGCAGGATTCGCCCCGTCTCTGCCGCGGCTTGAGGTGGAGAGCGTGGCGGACAGGGGCGTGTACGACGCGTGGAACAAGGCACTCCCTCGGCTATGCGGAACCTGGACCTTGTTTCTGGGTAGCGATGACAGGCTGGACGGCCCGGATGTGCTGGAACGGTGCGCTATGGTGCTTGCCGGACTTTCCGCACAGATATTATATGGGTGCGGCGATGTGCTTTACGTGTACCCCGACGGTTCCTCGGTGGCATACTCAGGTCGTGCGGAAGGTGCGCTGGGGCGCATGGGAGAGCACGTTCCGTTCTGCCATTCGTCGTTATGGCACAGAACGGCCCTGTTCGCCGAACACCGCTTCGACCCTGAGTTCCGCATCGCGGCCGACTACGACTTCATCTGCCGCACCTGGTCCCACGACGGCGTGGGGCACACGCTGGGAATCACGGTGACGCGCATGGGTGCGGGCGGCTTGTCCTCGCACCCTAGGCATCGCCTGCGCACCTTGTGGGAGATCGCGCGCATTGCCCATCGGCACGGGTATCCCGTGTTCACGGCACGGCGCGTGGTGCCCCTGCTCAAGGCTGTACTGCTTTGGGGCGTGTGTGTGAGCACCGGAAAGCACGGCCCCGCGCTACTCGACCGGTTGCGGATGTTGCGCGGGCTGCCACCGTGCTGGACGACCCAGGCATCTACCACGATGAGGAGCGGCGGATGACAAAGATCAGTGTCGTCATTCCCTGCCACAACGACGGACCATACCTTGAAGAGGCGCTGGCTTCCGTTGCCGCGCAGGCACATGCGGATCGGGAGGTCATCGTCGTTGACGACCGTTCCGACGATCCCGCCACGCTCGCCGTGTTCGAGGTACTGCGGGAGCGGGGGATACGTATCGTGCCTTCCCGGGGACCCGGCCCGGCTGCCGCCCGCAATACCGGCATTGCCGCCGCTACGGGCGTCTACATCCTGCCCCTTGACGCCGACGACCTCATTGAGCCCGAGTACATGGCAACGGCGGCATCCGTGCTCGACACCGAGTCGGACGTGTGCGTCTGCTTCTGCGACGTGCGCATGTTCGGTCTGCGCAAGGGGGAGTGGCGTTTCAGCAGGCAGGACGTTGCAAGCATCCTGCTTGGTGATACGATCATCACCTCCGCGTCCATGTTCCGCAAACGTGACTGGGAAGCCGTCGGTGGCTTTGACGAAACGCTGCTGCATGGCTTCGAGGATTTTTCGTTCTGGCTTTCCCTGCTGGAACGCGGGCACCGGGCGCACCACATTCCAGAAGCGTTTCTGCACTATCGGATAAAGCGCCGTTCCCGATCCGCCCGGTTGTTCATCGAGGGGAGGGAACAGGACGCAGCCCTGGCCGTCTTCAATGCCCACCGCGACCTGTACGCGCGGCATGTGGAGGCCTTCTTCATGGCCTACCGCCGCCTGCACGAGGAACGGGCGCAACGCGAATGCCTGCTCGCATGGCGCGTGGCGGGTCCGCTGCTCCGGCTGGAATGGAAGGCGCGGCAGATCGTCAAACGCTTGCTGGGGCGGGCCTGACATGGTGCGCACCATAGGCATCGCGGCCGAGGATGTCGGCATCATCCTGGTCAATTTCCGGGGGCTGCGCGACACGTTGTCCTGCCTGGGAGCCGTCGCCAACCTGCGTACCCCCCCCAGGCGCGTCATCGTGGTGGACAACGGCTCCGATGACGGCTCCGCTGAGACCTTGCGGAGGGAACTGGCTAGGCCCGGTTCCGGAGTGTGCGCGGAACTGCTCGAACTGCCGGGGAACGAGGGTTTTGCGGGAGGCAACAACGCCGCCCTGCGCCTGCTGTTGCGGGACCAGGGCTGCCGGGCCTTCTGGCTGCTCAACAACGATGCCGAACCGGAACCCGCAGCCCTTGACGCCTTGTGCGAGACTCTGAACGGACTAGCCACACCCGGGGCCTGCGGTTCCCTGCTGGTCCATATGGGCGGCGCGGGAAGGGTGCAGTGCACCGGGGGTGGCAGGCTGAACCGTTTGCTCGGCACGGCCCGCCACCTGGGAGAAGGATTGACGACGGAGGCGGCACGACGGTTGTCTGCAAAAGATGTCGGGGCGCGGCTGGACTACATATGCGGGGCCTCGCTGCTTGTGTCGCGCTCGGCCGTGGAGCGGGCAGGCCTGCCCGACGAAGCGTTTTTTCTGTATTACGAAGATGTTGAGTGGGGTATTCGCCTGCGGCGGGCGGGCTTCGACCTTGGCTATGCGCCCGGCAGCGTCGTTCTCCACAAGGAAGGCGGCTCCACCGGTGCGGCTTCCTCGCGCAAAGGAGGCGCGCCGGTGCGCAGCAGGTTCATCGATTACCTGACACTCCGCAACAGGGTTTGGCTGGTGCGTTCGGCATACCCATTTGCCCTTCCGTTGGTCCTGGCTTCCTACCTCGGCGTGGTCGTCAATCGCTGTCGGCGGGGGCAGGCGGGCAGGCTGGGACTGGTGGCGCGCGCCGCGTGGCACGGCCTGACGGGACGGATGGGCAGGCCCAATCCGTCAAATTCGGAGGACAGGCAGGCGTGAACGACAGGCACCGCATCCTCATCATCAAGCTTGCCGCGCTGGGTGATGCCGTCATGGCGTCCACCATGTTGCCAGCATTACGGGAACGGTGGTCCGATGCCCACATCACGTGGCTGTGCGGTCGGGGCATCGCCCCGCTGGTCCACTGCTTCGAAGGGATCGACGAGATCGTGACGCTTGACGAACGACGGCTGCTGGCCGGCTCGCTTCCCGTCAAGGTCGCCACCTTGGCCGTTGCCATGGCAGGCCTTGCGGGGCGCTCGTACGACCTTTGCCTTGTGGCCCACAAGGACTGGCGCTACCGACTCATTCCCAGTGCGGCGCGCTGCCGCGCCGTGCGGGCTCTGGGCGGGCGCAACGGTCCCGTGCCCGGGCGCTGGCATGGTGATGAATACAGGCGTCTTGCGCTGGGCGAGGACGGCCCGTTCACGGCGCCAGCACTGTTGGCAAGGTTGCGGGGGGGGGCGCAAGGTCCATCCATGAAGGGCGAGGTCCTCGCCCCGGTTCTGCTGGTGCCGGGGGGGGCCCGCAACGTCATGCGCGACGACGACCAGCGCCGTTGGCCTGTCGGGCACTACCGGGAGCTTGCCGCATCGCTGCTGGCGCAGGGGGTGCCCGTGACGCTGGTGGGGGGGGCAGGCGACCGGTGGGCCGAATCCGCCTTTGCCGGGCTTGGGGTCACGTCATGCATCGGCAGGACGGACATCGCCGGGCTGCTTGCCTTGCTTGCGCGGGCGGCCGCCTGCGTTACCCACGATACCGGTCCGCTGCACCTAGCCTGCCTTGCGGGCACGCCCACCGTGGCCCTGTTCGGCCCCACGCTTGGCTCGGAAAAGGTTCCGCCGTATGCGCGGGTGCGCGTGCTGTCCGCCGCTTTGCCGTGCGTGCCCTGTTATGATGGGCGCGACTATGCATCCTGCCTTGAGGCGCCGTGCATGCAGGCCCTGAGCCCGGAAATGGTGTCGCGGGCCGTGCACGAGCTGCTACAAGCGGGCAGGGCGTAGCCTGCCGTTGCTGTCGGCGTAGCCCGCGCCAGTGCGCGGAATCCGCCTTACGGCCTCATCTGGGCGAGATACCAAGCATAGGTTTCGGCGATGCCTTCGGCAAGGCCGATGCGGGCGCGCCAGCCTGTGGCCGTCAGCTTCGATACGTCAAGCAGCTTGCGCGGCGTTCCGTCGGGCTTGGATGCGTCGTAAACGATGTTGCCGGTGTAGCCCACGGCCTTGCCGACCATGGCGGCAAGCTCCGCGATGCTCACGTCTTCTCCCACGCCCACGTTGACGATTTCTTCACCGTCATAGGCTTCCATGAGGTGAACGCAGGCGTCCGCCATGTCGTCCACGTGCAGGAACTCGCGCCGGGGCGTGCCGGTCCCCCACACCACCACTTCGGGTGCGCCCGCCAGCTTCGCCTCGTGGAACTTGCGCAGCAGCGCGGGCAGCACGTGCGAGTTGGCGAGGTCGAAGTTGTCGCCCGGACCGTAGAGGTTGGTGGGCATGACGGAAATGGCGTTGAACCCGTACTGCCGCCGGTAGGCCTGGCACATCTTGATCCCGGCGATCTTGGCGATGGCGTACCATTCATTGGTCGGCTCCAGCGCGCCGGTGAGCAGATGCTCTTCCTTCATGGGCTGGGATGCGAACTTGGGATAGATGCACGACGACCCCAGGAAGCACAGCTTGCGCGCGCCGGTCCGGCAGGCCGTTTCGATGATGTTGACCTGTATCTGCAAGTTGTCGCGGATGAAGTCCGCCGGGTAGGTGTCGTTGGCGAGGATGCCCCCTACCTTGGCGGCGGCGAGGAACACGTAGTCGGGCTTTTCCCCGGCGAAGAAATCCTCGACGGCGGCCTGGCGTCGCAGGTCCAACTCGGCGCTGGTGCGCACGAGCAGGTTGGTGTGGCCGCGTGCCCGCAGGGCGCGCACTATGGCGCTTCCCACAAGCCCCCGGTGTCCGGCAACGTAGATGCGAGCGTCCTTTTCCATGGGCGATGCCTTTGCGGCGCCGGGCCCGTTCCGGACCCGGTCGCGCTTATTCGTTGTACGAGAAGGACTTGAACCCGGCCACCGTGCAGACTGCGTCGCGCATGGCAAGGTTGAGGTCTTCGCGGATCATCTCGGCGACCATCTCGCCGAAACCGATGCGGGGTCGCCAGCCCAGGCACTGCGTGGCCTTGGTGCAGTCGCCGAGCAGCGTTTCCACCTCGGTGGGGCGGAAATAGCGCGGATCGACACGCACTACCACGTCGCCGGGCTTGATGGCGCAGGCAACGCCGTTGCGTCGGCCAGTGGCTTGCATGAAGCGGTCCATGTCCACGGCGACGGCGATGCCCTGTTCGTCGAGATCCTTACCTTGCCATTCCAGGGTCAGGCCTATTTCCGCAGCGGCGGCATTGACGAAGTCGCGCACTGAATACTGCTGGCCGGTGGCGATGACGAAGTCCTCGGGGGCGTCCTGCTGGAGCATGAGCCACTGCATCTCCACGTAGTCCTTGGCATGTCCCCAGTCGCGCAAGGCGTTGAGGTTGCCGAGGTGCAGGCCGTTGGTAAGCCCCAGGGCAATGCGGGCAAGGCTGCGGGTGATCTTGCGCGTGACGAACGTTTCGCCGCGCACGGGTGATTCGTGGTTGAACAGAATGCCGTTGCAGGCGTACATACCGTAGGCTTCACGGTAGTTCACCGTTATCCAGTAGGCATACAGCTTGGCGCAGGCGTAGGGCGAGCGGGGGTAGAAGGGTGTCTTTTCCGTCTGCGGGGTTTCCTGCACCAGTCCGTACAGTTCGGAGGTCGAGGCCTGGTAGTAGCGGGTTTTGCTCTCCAGCCCCAGGGTGCGGATGGCCTCCAGCAGGCGCAGCGCGCCGAGCGCATCCACGTTAGCCGTGTATTCCGGCTGTTCGAACGAAACCTTCACGTGGCTTTGCGCCGCAAGGTTGTACACCTCGTCGGGCTGCACGCTTTGCATGATGCCGATCAGGTTGCTGGTGTCGCACATGTCCCCGTAGTGGAGGATGAACCTGCGGTCCTCGACGTGCGGATCCTGGTACAGGTGGTCGATGCGGTCTGTGTTGAACAGGGACGCGCGGCGCTTGATGCCGTGAACCTCGTATCCTTTCTTCAACAGCAGTTCGGCAAGGTAGGCGCCGTCCTGCCCGGTAATGCCCGTTATGAGTGCGCGTTTCATGGTGCTTCCTGGCTTTTGGTGAACTGGAACGGGAAAGCAGGCATGGCGGAAACAATTGGAGCCGCCGACTTGAACGGGTGCGAACCGTGGCGGAGGATGCCCGCGTCCTTCGTCCGTTAGCCTTTATCAACCGGACATGGCAATGTGCAAGGGTGCTTGCCCTTGAGTTGGCATGGCAACCGGACAACCGTGCGGCGCATGCGGCTCTATCCGCAGCAAAAAGAGCGGTGTCAAGCGTGCGTCAGGCGCGTGGCTAATCTAAATGTTTCCCTTTTTCGGCCATCTGCTGGCGTATCGGTATATTCCGGGTATTTGTTTGTAGCGGCAGATGGTTGCTTTGTAACGAAGGAATATAAGACAGATTTATAGATCATCCCCGACGGGGGCGTGTGGGGCTGGTTCTGCTTTTTTTTTGTTTGCGTATTGCATGGGTAGGCATAGCCTTTAGTGGATTTGCATGCGCGTGGGAAATCATGTATTCATAGTTTGGAAAGGTTATTTCATAAAAATATGTCAGAAAATGCAAACTCAGCGTATAGTGCGAATGTGCCCATGTCATTAATCGGTCAAAAGCGCAGCTCTGCGCAAATCCGCTGCATATCGGCCCGTGGAGATAGCCTGCTGGCCAGCCATCCGCTGGCGTTGCTGCGTACCTTGCTGGCACGCCGCGACTTGCTGCTTCAGTTGTTGCGACGCGACACTGCCGCACGCTACCGTGGAACTTGTCTTGGGGGCGTGTGGGCACTTGTTACCCCGCTTTTGGTGTTGGGGGTCTATACAATTGTATTTGGTGTCATATACCAGGCTTCACGTTTCAATGGCGGCGTAAGTGACTACGCCCTCACGCTTTTTTGCGGCTTTATTCCCTGGTGGTTGTTTGCCGAAGTGGTAGGTGGGGCCCCGTCGTTGATCCTGTCGCGGCCCAGCTTTGTGCAGAAAATGTCCTTTCCGCTCGAGATGCTTCCGGTCGTTCATCTTGGGGTTTCGTTGTTCAATTCCCTGGCGGCGTTGGTCATTCTGTTCGGGGCACTCGCGGTGAAAGGAGTGCCCTATCATCCAACACTGCTCTGGCTCCCGGTCTTGTATATTCCCCTTTGCCTGTGGGCGTTGGGGGTTGCCTTCATCTTGTCCGGGGCTGGCGTGTTCTTGCGCGACCTGCACCACGCCGTCGGGGTCGGGTTGCAGTTGTGGTTTTTTGCTACCCCCATAGTCTATTCGATGGACATCGTTCCTGAGCGCCTGCGCCCTTGGCTGCGTTGCAATCCAATGACTGAAGTTGTCGAATTCTTCCGGCAGGTCATCTATTTCGGGCAGGCTCCAGATATGGCCTCCCTAGGTATTGTCACCGGGCTGGGGTTTTGTCTTATGTGGTTCGGGTACATGATTTTCATGCAAGCGCGAAGGGCATTCGCCGATGTCATGTGATACACCAGAGGCCATCTCCGTTGACGCGCTCATGCGCGATGATTCCGATGTGGTCATTGCCGCCGCCAACCTTGGCAAGTGTTACGACGTCTTTGCCAGGCCGCGAGACAGATTCAAACAAGCTTTGCTGCGGCGTCAGTGCGGTCATAAGTTCTGGGCTCTGCACGATGTTTCCTTCACGGTGCGAAAAGGTGAGGCGCTCGGCATTTTGGGGCATAACGGCGCTGGCAAAAGCACTTTGCTTCAGATTCTAGCCGGTGCGCTTCGCCCTACCGTGGGAGAAGCGCGCCTGCGGGGGCGGGTGGCTTCGCTGCTTGAACTGGGTAGCGGTTTTCTGCCGGAGTTCACGGGCCGCGAGAATGTCTTCGTCAATGGCACCGCCTTGGGGCTTTCGACGGTCGAAATAGCTCAACGTATCGAGGAAATACGAGCGTTTGCGGATATTGACGACTTCTTTGAGCGTCCGGTCAAAACGTACTCCAGCGGTATGTTTGTCCGCCTTGCCTTTGCCGTGCAAGCCTGCCTGGACCCAGACATCCTCATCGTCGATGAAGCCTTGGCCGTCGGCGACATTTTTTTTCAGCAGAAGTGCCATGCGCATATGGACGAGCTGTTGCGGAAAGGTACTGCCATACTACTCGTGACGCATGATGTGCAGGCCGTGCGTAAATACTGCTCTTCTGTGATCGTTCTTGAAGGTGGGCGCGTTGTTCATCAGGGGGGCGTTGAAGAAGGGGTGCGCAGATATTTAAATCGTGTAGCTACCGTAGCGCGAGCTGGTCTCGCGTTTTCTGAAAAATCGACAGAGACAAGCTCTTGTGTCTCGGATTTTTCTGAGGAAATACTTCCGAATTGGCCAGGTAGCGATGTCTTTTTTGATTTGAGTCGAGCAATAAGCACTGATGGGGAGGAGGGGGGAGTTCGCGTTGATGGGTTTGGGCTAAGCTGTAAACACGGACTGGCTCGACGTGATTTTGAGCAGGGTGAGAGTGCGTATTTTTATGCTGAGATGACAGTCCTCCGTGATATGCAGCAGCTTGTAGCTGGAATAACGTTGTGGACTGCGGATAATGTTGCTGTTTATTGTCAGAGTTCTTTGCAGGTTAGTGCAGGTATTCCTTGTGAGCTTAAGAAAGGGGCGCACATTAGGATGTGCTGGACTATTGTGCTGTCTATTGCAAGGGGGCCGTATACGGTCACATTTGATTTGGCAGAATATCCTAAGTGGATGTCAGAAAGTATTGAAACGGTAACGCCTGAGAATTTTTGGTCATTTGGTGTTCCGCTTGTGAGCCTTGTCCGCGTTGGTTCGTTTGTTGTCGTTGCGCCTCTCGAGGGGATGCGCATCCCCTTTATGGGTTTGGCTGATCTTGCGACAACGGTTAAGGTCCAACGAGTTGGTAGGTAATGTTTTTGGTAACACCTAACCAAACCGGACCTGTGGTAGGCCGGTCTGTACATGAGAGAATGCCGAAGTGCACGTACTCCCGAGCTTGGTGCCTTGCCGATGGCCGCTCCAAATGCCGTCGTTGCGGCAGCAAGTACTCGTGGAAAACCGCCTGGGAGCTTAGTCGCCTTTCTGAGGCCGAGAGGCTCTAGGCGCTGGAACTCTTTGTCTATGGCGTGCCGCTGTTTCGGCAACGTTTCCGGGTGGAGGCGAGTGCCCCTGCGTTGGAGTACTTGTATCGTACTTTCGCACCTGCTGCGCCTACCTGAAAGAATGCCCGGAGTCCTTTGAAGGAAGCCTTGAATGCGATGAAAGCTCGTTTGGCGGTCACCGCAAAGGCAAACGGGGGTGGGGAGCCGCTGGCAAGTTTATTGTTTTCTGGATCGTCAAACGGAACGGACAGGTCAAGGCCTTCTCATTGCATAGGCGAACCCGGCGTGAAATGTTCGAGTTGGTGTGTGAACATACACTTCCGGGAAGCCTTTGCTACATTGACGATTGGCAGGTTTGCGCGAGCTTGAGGGGTCGCGGTGAGCATGATGTTGTGGCCGCCCCAAGGACCGCGACCACGTTAACGGAATTGAAGGATTCTGGAGTTACGCCAAGAACTGGCTTTACTCATTTCGAGGTGTACCCAGAAAAACTTTCCACCTTATTCTTGGTGAAGTTTGTTTCCGGTTTAACCACCGGAAAGAAGACTTATTTCCCATACTTTAAAAGCATTGAAGGCAAGGCCTGCGAGAGATTTTACAACGAATTAGTCCGGTTTGGTTAGATATTGCCATATTTTTCAGGCTTTTTATGGGCACGCGTGCAGGCTCTTGGCTATGATTGAGTTGTGCTCAAGGTTGTTTTGGGCAGCCCGATAGAGTTGGAATACTCAATTGTGCGCGATTTTGCATGGTTTTTGTTTGGTAGGCATCTTGCGGGTTGCCAAACGTGTAGTAAGGAGATTTTGTGGACGTTGGAAGTGTTCTTGTTGTTGCAACCTATTCTCGGTTGGTTGCGACGAGGATGATTCGACCGTTTCAGGATATCTATGCGCCAACTCAAGAAACCGAAATTAGTTTTTAATTATTTGAGAAGGCAAGGGTTGAATGGCTGTGTATATCTGACGTTTAAAGATGATACGTGTCGTTTTTATCATTAAAGCGCGCATGAGTGGAAGGATTTTTGTCATAAAAAGCATGTATGGCTAAGTATAGTTGTGTTGTAGGCCTCATATTGTTGCGTTGCTTTTATATGCATTGAATATGTGAAGAGTGCTGTGGGTGTTCGTTTCGATGCAAAAAATTTTATGGCTTTTTTAGTAGAACATGTTGTTGTGTGGGTGGGGGCATGTTCGATAGTTGGTGTTAATTTAGCGGTGTTGGAACCTGGAAGCTTTTTGTGAAGTATGAGGAAATGAAAAAAGAGTTCGCAATGACTTTGAGTAGCATCGTGGTGTTCGTAGGGCGGCATCTGTCTGTAACGATATTAAGTTGTCGTGAAAGTGTGTGTTCTTCGCATGTGTTTGGAAATACCAATGCGTCTTTTCTTCGTAAGGGAGTTTGTGGCGATTGGGGAAAATATTTTTCAAAGCATCAGGTTGATTTTATTGGTAGATCTGCTGGGGACGTTATAGTGGTGATCGGTTCCCCCTTGTGTAGGAGTGTTCTGTGGTGATGTGTCTTTTCCGGCGTATTCGAGCCGCGTTACGCTTGAGGCCACGACAGGCTGGTGTAACGTGGAAGTCGATTGAGTATTTTGATCCATCATGGGAATTGCGTGTTGTTGCTTTGTGCAAACTTATGCAAGGTGAGAAGAGTGTTATAGATCTTGGATGTGGAATGCAGCTTTTACGTCACCATCTCTCTCGTGAGGTAAAGTATTTTCCTGTTGATTATGTGCGAAGAACAGATGATACAATCGTTTGTGATTTTAATGCACGTCAATTTCCGCATATTTATGCCGAACTAGCATTCATTAGTGGATGTCTTGAGTATGTAGAAGACGTGCCATGGTTTGTAGGCGCTATCTCAGGTGCCTGTGATGCTGTTGTGCTTTCTTATTGTTCAGTAGAGAAGTATCCTGATTTTCAGTTGCGAAGGTCTCTTGCTTGGGTTAATGATATGAAACGGCAAGATATTATTGATTTGTTTCGAGAGAGAGGGTTCTTTCTCTGTGGAGAGGTTGAGTCTCCAGTGCATGAACTACTCAGGTTTCAGCGGAAATCATAAGGTTCGGCGGGCGTCGCAGTGTTTCAGGTCGGGCGTGTAGGTAAGTTGCAGGAGTTGTGTTAATGGGTGTGTATGGTTTTTTGCGGGCAATCTTTTGCAAGAATGCTCGGCAGTCGTCTGGTTGCACGGGGGCGAAAGAATCTTTTTTTGCTGAATTAGCGAAGCGAATGGATACACAAGGCCTCTCTTACCTGGGTGTTGAGGCCCTGGTAGACCTTGCGCAGACGATGGTTGAAGTGGATGAGTTGGGCGTCCCCGGCATTGTGCTTGAGGCAGGGTGCGCATTGGGGGGATCTGCTATTGTTCTCGCTGCGGCAAAAGGGGAGGGGCGCCCTTTGCATGTCTATGATGTATTTGGAATGATTCCTGAGCCTTCCGTCCATGATGGGCCTGATGTCCACCAGCGTTACGAGGTTATTCGTTCGGGCTGTTCCGAAGGGCTTAAGGGAGGGGCGTATTATGGGTATACCCCTGACTTGCTCACAATTATTTCCAAGAACTTTGCTGATGCAGGCTATCCTGCACATCAAAACACCGTGCACTTTGTTAAGGGATTGTATGAAAATACACTCTATCCCAAAGATTTGATTGCGTTGGCGCACATTGATTGCGATTGGTATGAGTCGGTGAAGGTTTGTCTTGAAAGGATTGGGCCCTGTCTTCCTGTGGGCGGGCGTATGGTAATTGACGACTATGATCATTATAGCGGGTGCCGATTAGCTGTGGATGAGTATGTAGCTCGCCATGGCAATGAGTTTAAATGTGAAAGACGTGTGCGATTGCATATTGTTCGTGTTGAGGTTGCTTAATTTTTGCATTTTGACTGTGCATTTGTTTTTTTGCTGCATTATCTTGCCTGTAGGTTTTTTTGGAATGTGCTTTGCAGGCGCTCTTGTGGTAGGATGATTCGTTCGGTTTGACTTATGAGTTGCTCCGAGGGCGAATCGTAGAAAGGTTCTGAACATGAACATACTCACGATCAATGCCCTTCCCTCCGGCGGGGCCGCATATGCGGCTCTGCGGCTTCATGTTGCGCTCATGGCCCATGGGCATCGAGGTACTTTTGTTTGTACCGACCCGGTATTGCCCGGCTGTTTGCCGCTCAATTATACGAGCCCTGGCGGGGCACCCCTGATGTCATCGCTGTTCAGGTACTGGGACAGTCTTACTACCCCGGATTCGCGGACTGAAGCCGCGTGTGAGCTTTTTTCGGACATGTCCACGGTTTTGTTTTCCTGTGCTGTGTCCGATGACGCGATTGCCCAAGCTGACATCGTCCATCTGCACTGGGCGCAGGGGGTACTGCTTTCTCCCAAGCTTTTCCCGCAGTTGTGCGGGAAGAAGATCGTGTGGACCTTTCACGACATGAATCCCTTCACGGGCGGCTGTCATTACCATGTCTCGTGCCGCCGCTATGACCAGCAGTGCGGCGAATGCCCGATGCTGGTCACCCCAAGCTCCAACGACCTCAGTGCGCAAAGTCATCGGCTGAAGCGGGAACTGTATCCTCATCTTGATCTGGCGTTGGCAAGCCCCAGTGCATGGCTTGCCAAGCTTGCTAGCAACAGTTCGCTTTTTGCCGGCCAACCGGTTGCGGTTATCCCCAATGCGCATGACATCAAGCTGTTTTCCCCGCGCGACAGGCAGGCGCTTCGTGAGGAGTATGATGTCCCGCAAGACGAGTTCGTCGTTCTGGCCGGGATGGAGTCGCTCGACAACCCCCGCAAGAACATCGAGTGTGTTATAGAGGCAATGGAAATATTTGCAGAAACGTATCCCGAAATCCCCTTTGAACTTGTCATGTTTGGTGGTGGTGGCGTGCTTTCCGCCTCGTTTTGCATCCGCCATGTGGGAAGCGTGGAGAGCGATACTCTGGCGGACTGGTACAATATGGCCGACGTTTTCGTGCACCCTTCGAAGTTGGATAATCTTTCCAATACTCTTTGCGAGGCGCAGTGTTGCGGAACGCCTGTGATAGCTTTCGATACCGGGGGAAGTGCCGAAGCGTTCCAAGACGGTGTGACGGGCTTCATTTCCGAACTGTCGCCAGAGGCGTTGGCTCGTACCATCAACAAGATGTTCATGAGTGACCGTCCGCGCATGCGCGTTGCAGCACGCGAATTTGCATCCCGTAGATTTTGCGAAGAATCTGTTGCGCAACAGTATTCGCGCGTATATGAAGAGCATGCCGGAACTGGGGGCCGCAGGCAGAGCCATGGGTCTCTCGAAGAGGTTCTCGTGGCCAATGTCATGGACAGCCTTTTCAAGGTGATGGTCGCAACCGGCGCGTATTGCGAAATAGCGGTGCAGCCGTCTTGCGCCAAGGGTGGAAAGCGGGGCGGCGGGATGGAAGAGAGTGGGGCGTACCCAGAAGATTCGCGTCGTGGCTGTATCATTCGCCCCGAAGCGAGTGCGTCTTCGGGAACGTGGATCGGGGCAATGCTGCAAAAGGTTCTCTCGCTGAGAAAGTGTGAATAGTATGCTTGATGTTTTTAAGGGCAACAAAAATGATTTCACGTTGCCCGAGACGCTGCCTGGCGGAAGTCCTTGGCCAAGGATTTCTATTATAACGCCTTCTTACAATAATGCGAAATATATCGAAGACACGATTCTTTCAGTCTTCCTGCAAGAGTATCCGAATGTAGAGCACATCATTGTTGATGGGGCATCCAAGGATGGCACGGCGGCTATTCTGGACCGGCACAGAGAAAAACTGGCCCATGTCATCCAGGAGCCTGATACCGGACAGTCGAACGCCATTAACAAAGGGATGCGTCTCACAACCGGTGACATCGTCACTTGGTTGAACAGCGACGACATGTTGGCCCCCGGTGCTCTCGCCTCAATCGCCATGGCCTTCCATACGTCCGGCGCAGATATTGTGGCCGGTGGGTGCCAACTGTACCGTAACGGTCGATTCCTCGGAACCCATCTGACCTCGTGTGCCGATGGGCCGTTACCTGCGGATGAGATTTCCGATCTTTACGGGGGATGGCAGACCGGTAAGTTTTTCTATCAGCCGGAGGTCATGTTTACCCGCGATCTGTGGTTACGGGCTGGCGGGTATGTGCGGGAAGATCTGCATTTTTGCATGGACGTTGAGATGTGGCTTCGATTTGCGGCGTGCGGTGCCATACTGCATGTGATTGGCGCCCCGGTTGCCATGTTCCGCCTGCATGAGGAGCAGAAGACCAACAATCCGCATGCCTCGCCGGATGAATATCTTCCCGTCGCCAACGCTTGGCGGGCAGAGCATGGCTTGGCGCCCATCACAGGGCGGCGCCAAGCCGATCCCCCGCCTCCGTTGCGCGTTGCCTTCGTGAACGACATCGGCTTTTTGTACGGGGCTGGCATAGCGCACAAGCGACTTTTCAAGGGGCTTGTGGCGGCTGGCCATGTCTGCGAGGCTTGGACGACAGGGTTTCAGGGCGACAGGAAGCGGTACGAGCAGCGGGCTAATCTGATTTTGTCAGAATTGCACAATTTTGCTCCCGACCTTGTGGTATGCGGCAATCTTCATTGTACACTGGCAGATTCAGGCATGCTGGAACGGCTCACGGAAGACTGGCCTACCTGTTTCTGTCTTCATGATTTGTGGCTGCTTACCGGGCATTGTCCGCATCCGGGATTTCTTGATTGCGACAAGCACGTTATCGGCTGCGACCACATGTGCCCAAGTCCCGACACATATCCGGCCATCGCGCCTGGCGACATATACGCCGCCTGGACGGGGAAACGTCGCGTCATGGCCAGAGACAACTTTCTTGCCCTGGCCAACAGTGCATGGACAAGGGAGCAGTACAACCGTTGCGCTCCCGATGGTCGTGAAGCACGCCTGCTACGGCTTGGGTGCGACGAGAAGACCTTCCATCCGGGCAGCAGGCAGGGGGCCAGGCTGGAGCTGGGTCTGGATGCGGATGACTTTGTCGTCCTGATGCCGATGGTGGACTTTTCCTCCCCGTTCAAGGGGTCCATCGCAGGGCTGGAAGCTCTTTCGGGTGCCGGGCTGGAAAACCTGCGCATCCTGTGTTTCGGGATGGTGGAAAAGGAAATACTCGAGCGCTATCCGCTGTTGAAAAGCCTGGGCTACCTGTGCGAGCCGGAGCAAGTGGCCACGGCATACCGGGCCACGGACGTGGTTGTCAGCTTCAGCCATGCCGAAACGTTCGGGCAGACGCTCATGGAGGCCGGGTGCTGCGGCATTCCGACGCTAGCGTATCGGTGCACGGGGCAGACTGACGCCGTTGCCGACGGTATTGCCGGTTTCCTGGTACCCATGTCGCCTGCCGCGCTCATCGACCGGTTGCGTGAACTGCATCGTAGTGCGGGTCTCCGCAGTGCCCTGGGCACATGGGCGTACATCCATTCCAGAAACACGCGTACGTTACACTCCGAGTACCACAGTTTCCACACGGCTCTGGAGCATGCGCACCTTCTCCCCGCCGGGCGCATCGGCAAGAACATTTTTTTCGATGTCGCCCTCTCCCAGAGCGACGTGGTGATGCACATCGAAAAGCCGAGTTCGTTTGGCATGTTCAAGGACTGGGTCCGCAGGATGCTTCCCTACCCGGTATGGACGAGATTGCGGCGGATGTATCGCAGCGTTTGTGGCCGGGCCAGCGCCTAGTCCGGGCTGTCCCGGTGGGTTGGTGCTGTCGGTGGCGCCTGTTGCTTTTCCGTATCTGCGCCTAGGCGGAGTGCGGGGTGGGGCTGTCCCGCAAAGGAGGGGGGGGGTGACACAGAATAATTGCACGGCTTCCATGGAGTAGCGTGACCGTCATGACCAGGATAACCGTATTCGATCCCGCGCTTGCCGATAATGCGGGCAATGCCAGCAGCAATCTGGGTGACATCATCATCACGCGTAGCGTCGACAGGGTGCTGGCCGAGCTTTTTTCCGGTGCCGATGTTGCACGCGTTTCGACGCATACCCCGCCAACGCAGGCATTGCTTGAACAAGCCCTTGATGCCGATCTCAACCTAATCGCCGGTACCAACCTGCTGTCGTCCCACGTGGTTCGCTACAACCAGTGGAAGCTGTTTGACGATCCCCTGCATCATGCCAACCCGCCGTTTCTCGAGGCGGTGCTCTGCGGGGTGGGCTGGTGGCAGTATCAGGACGAGCCGGATGCCGTCACTCGCTGGTTCTATGACCGCGTTCTTGCGCGGACGGGGCCGCATTCCCTGCGGGATGCCTACAGCCTCGGTCACCTTAGCCGGTGCGGGTTGGGGGAATTGTACAACACTTCCTGCCCCACGTTGTGGCAACTGCAGGGGCGACAGACCGCGCGCGAGGGCAATGCGAAAGTCTGCCTGTTCACGTTGACGGATTATTCCAGAAACGCTGCCGACGAAGACCTCATACGAACGCTTGTCCGTCTTTATCCCGAAGGTATCGTGTTTTTTCCTCAGGGAAGCCACGATCTCGACTACATCTCCTCCCTTTCCGCATTTGCCGAATGCCGCAACCACATAGAGCTGCTGGGCCACTCCCCCGCAAGCCTGGACGACCTGGCCGGGCGCGCTTCGTGGGACTATGTGGGCACACGGCTGCACGCAGGTATCTGGAGCCTGGAGCAGGGGCACAGTTCGCTCATTCTGTGCGTGGATAACCGGGCAAGGGAAATAGCCCGCGAGACGGGGCTGGCGGTCGTCGAGCGTGGCGACATGACCGGCATAGAGCACTGGCATGCGGGCCGACACGATGGGGTGGGCTCCATCGCGCTTCCTCTTGATGCCATAGGGCGCTGGAAGCAACGGCTGCACGATTTCTGCGAGCGGCGAGTCATGAGACGCCGTAACGACATAGGCGACGTATCGGCTCCGTCCCGCGCTGAGGGGTTACGTATCAACTTCGGATGGGTGGGGCGTGCCCGCGAGGGGTGGGTCAATGTGGGCATCGCCCAGGCGCAACTCGGTGAGATTGAGTTCTGCCTTGCTGACCCCCTGCCGTTTGCGGATGCAAGCGCCGCAGTAGTCTGTGCATCGCATGTGTTGCAGCGTTTAGAACGTAACGGCGCGTTGCGCTTTCTGGAAGAGTGCCGCAGAATCTTGCGACCGAGCGGTGTGTTGCGCCTTGCGGTTCCTGATCTGTGTTGGCTTGTCGATGGGTATCGGGCGGCCTTCGATGCTGCGCGCGATGCCATGTCCGAGGGGCAGGCGACAGGTGGAGCGGATGTGATCGCGCGCCATGAGTATGCCGTCATCAATCTTGTCGATCAGCTTTGTCGTCATGTGCCGGGTGGAGAGATGTTGCGTTTTTGGAGGCGATCACCGTTGCCAGCCGCCGAGTACGTCATGGCGACCAACGGCGTGGAGGCGGTGCGAAGCCTCATCGCCCTGCAATTGCAGGATGCGGCGGGGGAAGGCGGAGCCGGGCCTGCGCCTGGGGCGCATATGTCGGGCGCGTCGGCCCGGCCTTCCTTCATGCAGCGGCTGAAATATGCCTTCGCGCCCGGGAAGTATCCGCTGCCCGCCTCGGCGCAGCCGGACGCAGCAAACGCGCGCCTTGGCCGTTTCAGGACCTCTGGCGAGCCGCACCTGTGGATGTATGACGAAGTCTCGCTGGGGTTGCTGCTCCGGCAGGCCGGATTTGCAGATGTCACGCGGCGGACGGCGACCGAATCGGCCATTCCGGGGTTCTCGTCGTACGCGCTGGATACCTGCAACGACGGCAGCACATACAAGCCGGAAAGCCTGTTCGTCGAGGCGGTCAGGTGATGCAGTTTTCAGGCTCAAACCGTGCCGGTTCACTTTTTGCCGGCCGCCATGTCCAGGAGATGTCATGCTTCCTGTTGCCCTGATCCCCGCGTACAAGCCTTCCGCAAGCCTTGTCGATATCGTGCGCGAACTGAATGCATCCGGCGTGTTTCAGGCCATCGTCTGCGTGGATGACGGCAGTGGCCCGGAATACCGGCATCTGTTCGATGAACTTTGCGGCCTGGGGGTCACTGTCCTGCGGCACGCGACGAATCTTGGCAAGGGAAGCGCGCTGAAGACGGGCATCAACCATGTTGCCGTTCAGTATCCCGAGGCTGTGGGGGCGGTGACCCTGGACGCCGATGGACAACACCTTGCCAAGGATTGCGTGGCGGTGGCCAGGGCGCTGGCTGGCAACGGGCGGCAACTGGTGCTTGGGGTAAGAAGGTTCGATGCGGCCGATGTTCCCTTCCGGAGCAGATTCGGCAATGCCGCAACCCGCTACGTGACTAGGTTCTTTTCGGGCGTGGACGTGGCCGATACCCAAACCGGCCTGCGGGGGATACCGTCTTTCCTTTTTCCGGCCCTGCTGAAGCTCAAGTCCGGCGGGTACGATTTCGAACTCGACATGCTGATGACCGCCTGCGAGCAGCGGGTGCCGCTGCTGCAGGTGCCCATCGAAACCGTGTACCTGGACAACAACGCCTCATCCAGCTTCAACCCGTTCTGGGATTCCGTCAAAATCTACATGGTGTTCCTGCGGTTCAACCTGTCCGCCCTTCTTACCTTCGCGATCGACTACTTCGTGTTCGGGGTGATGTTCGCTTTCAGTTCCAGTGTCGGACTTGGCATCGTCTTTGCGCGGCTGTGCGCCGGAGCCTTCAACTACATGGTCAACAGGGAGATCGTGTTCAGGTCGACACGGCGTCATGTGGAGACGCTTGTGTTGTATGTCCTGACCGTGATTCTCATGGGCAGCATTGCCTACGTGTCCATTACGGCGCTTGCGGACGTCACCGGCGTAAGCGTGTATGTCGCCAAGATATTCACGGAATGCGTGCTTTTCTTGTTCAGTTTCGTCATTCAGCGCGAATTCATATTCACGAAACAGTCGGAAGCCCAGGCCACCCCACGCGCGACGGACTGGTGCGCGTATTATGATGCCAGAAGCACGTTTTCCAGCATTACCTCTGCGGTGGCATTCGCCAGTTTCAGGAAAGATATGGTGCAGTTCGCCCCGGGGATGAAGCATCTCGTCGAGTTGGGCGGGGCCAACTCGATTTTTTATGACCGTTTCAGGGCGCGCTTTCCGGAAGCCCATTTGTGTCTTGTCGATAAGTGCCCTCCGACCCGGGCATTTGCGGAGAAAATTGCGCCGGACAAGGGCACTAGCTACCTGCAGGCGGATGTGCTTGCCGATGATTTGGCGCAGCACCGCGAAAGCGCCGACTGCGTCGTCAGTTTCGGCCTCATAGAGCACTTCGACGAGGAGGGCACGGCGACCCTGATCGCCAGGCATTTCTCGCTCGTGAAGCCGGGGGGGATCGTGTACATCTCGTTCCCCACGCCTACCCGCCTGTACAGGGCCACGCGCTGGCTGCTCGAGTTCATCGGCAAGTGGCCCTTCCATGATGAGCGCCCGTTGGGTTTTGGCGAGGTTCTCCGGACTGCCGGGCAGTATGGAACCGTGGTCAAGCAAGGTATGAGTTATCGCCTGGGGTTGACGCAGGGCATAGTGGTTGTTCGCAAGCATGTGTAGTGCGGCGCGCGGCAGAAACAAACTGAAAGGAACGTGTGCGGTACAGTCATGAGCGACAGTCGCGGATGGAAGGACGTCATAGCCCTTGTGGTGGTCGTGGGGACAGTCCTTGCAATGTCGTACACCATCGGTGCCAACGCATGGTGGTATTCGAAGGAGGCGATCCATGACGATGCCTGTACGCTTGGGCACAGCTTCACCATGGGGCTCGACTTCGACCTCGATTACATGAATGAAGTGTCGCTGGGCAAATATGCCAAGGCATACAAGGGGACACCGCCCGTTCCTCCGGGTATCGGCGTCCTTTCCGCACCGTTCGTTGCCTTTTTTTCGATCTTCGATCGCCTTGCCGGGCACCCCGTTATACAGAACCATTCCCAGTATTTTGGCTCATGGGCTTTTTTTGGGGTGGGGTTGGCCTCGTCCTTTTATTTTTTGTTTGGGGTCTACCTGTATTATAGGGCGTTGCGAAGGTTTATCGACATATCGCCTGTGTTCGCGTTCTTGCTGTGCACTGGGACGGGGATACTTTTCTATGTCCTGATGCGGCCACTGATGGCGCATTCCTTCGAGTTCTTCAATTATGCGTTGGCGTTTTTCGCGTCGGTGCAGTTGTACCGCGAACAGGGGGGCAGGCAGTGGTTGTACGCCCTGCTTGCCGCCGTTGCGGTGGCGTTGGCCTGGCTGACGCGGCTGCATGCCATTTTTCCGGTACTGCTGCCGGTGGTGATAGTCCTCGGCTTCATGCTGACCCTGCAGACATATGGCAGAAGGGTGTTTCTTTCCAAGGTGGGTATGTACGCACTCTGTCTCGTGCCGTGCTTCACCCTGGCCATCCTGTTGATGTACGGGATTTACGCCGGTCCTGCCCCAAAGCTTGAGGCATACGGTAACATATATAGCTACGTCCCCGTCTATACGACGCTTCTCAAGTTCGTGGGTGACGTGCTGGCGCTCGTGGGTTCGCGTTTACTGCTTGTGCCGGTCATTCTGGTGGGCAACAGCTTTCCCCTGTGGTGCTTCATGCCCATTGTGTTTTTCGGCATTGGAGGGCTCTTCATCCATGGTGCTCTTGCCATGCGCCGCCAGGGCCGTCGTTCTCTGTGGGCGCTGTGGGTACTGCTGGCCTTCGCATACCTCATCGGTCCCGTCTCTGCCGTGTTGCTCTGGCGCATGCCGGGGTCGGCGTACGGATTCCGGTATCTGTATCCGCTCGTGCCCTTGGGGTTTCTGGGGTTCGTGCTGTGGCGGTTGCGGGCGGGGGATTCACCGGGAGTTGCCACCCGTGTGTTCATGGCTGTGGTGCTGGTTGCTTCGCTGTTCGGGACCATGGCCCCGGTTGCGTTCAATTCCAACCCCGTATGGGGGTACACCCAGTCGCCCGTCAACGAATTCGGCCTCAATGAGGGTGTGAGCGCCCGCGACAACCTTTACCGGACCATAGCCTGGCTCAGGCATCCAAGCTTTTTCAGGGTGAGCCTTGGCTATGGGCCCGGCTTCGTTTTTTTGCCCGACTCTTATCCAGGCCTTTCGCACAAGCATTCCTTCATGCACCAGAATAGCTACAAGCAAATATACGTAATGTTTGCGCTGTGGGGCGGGGCGACGATGCTCTTGGGGATGCATGCATTGCGCAGGCGGGAGCAGAAGCTTGCGGCGCGGGTATCCGCAGGAATGTTCTTGCCTGTCGCGGGTACAATGGTGCTGTTGTGGCATGGCTGCTACGTGTATTACCAGCACCGCCCCGAGGCGGCGAGCGCACTGCTTGAGCAGGCGCGATCACTCAAGGACGAGATAGCGGCTGGCGGAGTGGGTAGCGGGCCGTATGGGCTTCGGGACGGCTTTTCGATCATAAAGACGGGCGAGAACAACGTGCAGTTCCTCTACAGAGCCAGTGGGGCTGAGCATAAGCTCATCATTCTTAACGCACCCGACGCGGGCATGGTGGTGTTGTTTCATCCCGATGAGCGCGACCCGATGCGTCCGTGGTGGGCGTACGGATTCTGGACGCCGGGTGCTCAGTCGTGGTGAGGCCTGGTGCTGGCGGGGTATTGCATGATGGATTTGGTCGTGGAGGGAGTGTGAAGTCTGCTGCCGCTTCAAAAAGGCTTGCCTACCTTGATGCACTCAAGGTCGTAGCGATATATTTCGTGGTGGTCATTCACGTCGTTGGGTTCAAGGTGGCCAGTTTTGGCGGCGGGATGAGCTGGTTCGCCGCGCATTTCTTTTCCATGATGGCACGTTTTGCCGTTCCCGCTTTCGTCATGTGCAGCGGCGCTGTTCTTCTTGGGCGTGCTGCGGAAACCCGCGGCGAAGTGCTGCAATTCTACAGAAGGTATCTTGCAAGCTATGCGGGGTACCTTTTTCTGGGATTGCTGGTTGCCAAGGCGCTTTCCTTGTATCTTAGGCAAGATGTGTTCTTGCTCAAGGGGCTTGTCTACGATTTCTATGCCGGATTTGGGTCGGGAATGTGGTTCTTTTTCATGCTCATAGGTCTCGTTCTCGTAGCGCCATTGCTGCAATGCATTGTGAAAAACAGGGTTTTGACAAAGCTGTTTCTTGTATTGTGGTTTGTGTTTTGCATTGTGAATCCCCTGCTTTCAAATATTCTTGGATTGTATCATGTGTATGTTGATAATATGCTGTATGGTTCGTTTTTTGTGGGGTACTTTGTCCTGGGATATTTTCTTGCGACATCGGAGCTGCGGTGTTCAACGCGGGCGCTTGCTGGTTGTGCATTCTTGGGCCTGATGCTCGCTTCCGTAGCCGGATATGCCATGTCCTTGTGGCATGGTCAGCTTCACGAGTTTTTTTATTATAGCAACAACCCCTTTGTTTTCATGTACACGGTATCCCTTTTCCTGCTCTTCAAGAATGTTTTTGCGGGAAAGGGGGGCGGGGGTGTTCTGCGTATGCTTTCGTCCGTAACCGGGTACGTTTACATATTCCACACAACAATCATGTCTCTTGTTCCTACTGGATACAGCCAGAAAGTTCTGGTGCTGTTTTTTATAAGGGTTCCTGTCATCGTGTTCATTTCCGTAATGGTGTCATGTGTATACATTTGGATTCATCCGCTGATAGAACGATTCGTGTTGTTTCCGGTGCAGCGCATGTTGTATGGTGCACTTGCCAGCCTGTGTGAGAAGCTGGAAAACACCGTGCTCCCGTATTGGACGGCATTCAAGGCCCGGATGTTTTGCTGAGCGTGGTACGTGCAACTGGCCTGCACGGCTGCGACGCGGCTGGATGAACGGCTGATGCTGGATAGCCACCCCCTGAGGGCACTGCCACCCGCATCGTTTCCGTTTGCGTTGCCGACTTGCGCTACGGACGTTGCAGTGTGCCTTGGCGCGGGCCGCAGGCTGTCCGGGCAGGTGGCAAGGCCGGTCACAACGTGGGCACGGCACCGCATACTCCACTAGGCCAACCCCACCCCCCTCACCAGCCAGTCAATCGACCGTCCCGTCCTTAACCCGGCATCGATGAGCCAGTCCGGGGGGATGCGCCCGTTCTTGCGGGCGTTGGAGATGGATGCAGCCGACACGTTCAGGAAGCTCGCCAGTTCGCGGTCGGTGCGTGCCCCCGCCGCCTCCTTCAGGCGTTCCAGCACCATGGGTGCCTGGCGCAGTCCCATCTCGCCGGAAACGTCGCGCGCCACCACGTACACGCGTGGTTCGCCGTAGATGGTATCGTTGTACACCAGTCGTGAATGCACGGTGGAATAGCTGCCCGACAGGTTGCGGATGCGACATTCGAAGTGCTGCTCGCGGTGTTCGCGCATGGCCCGCAGCAGGGCCTGGCGCACGGCGGGCAGGTCGTCCGCGTGCAGCAGGTCCAGCACCGGCCCCATGTCCAGGGTGTAGGCGTCGTACGGCTCCTGCCGCCCGAAGATGGCCGGGGTCAGCGTCTGGCGCGACCGCCGCAGTATCCGCCCCTGGTCGTCGGTCACCACCACCACGTCGCCCTGATGGGTGTGCAGTTGTTCGATAAAGGCGTTTTCCTGCACCACCTTGGCGGAAATGTCCTGCGCAATGCCCAGAAGTCCGATGACCTCCTGCCGGTTGTCGTCGAAGATGGGCCGCCTGATCACCCTGTACCACACGGTGGGATCCAGCAGGTGCGGCACCGCAGGATGTTCCAGTTCCCGCTTTTCCTCGAACACCTTCAGCGCCGCCTCCACGGGGTAGCGGGCCAGTTCCGGCGGCAGGAAATTGTATTCGGTGCGGCCCATCACCTCGTCGCGCGTGCGGCCATAAGCGGCAAGATAGGCATCGTTGACGGCGACGATGCGCAGGTCGCGCCCGCACACCCAGGCCAGGCCCGGCAGGGCGTCCACCACGCGCGAAAAGTCGCTGGCCAGCTTGGACGAGAAGGCAAACGGGCGTTCCTGAAAATAGCCGCTGTAGGCAACCATGCGGCCCGTCGCGTCGCGGATGGATTCCGCCGTGTACCACAGGGCCAGGGGCGATCCGTCCTTGCGGCGCAGGGTCACCTCGCCGTTCTCCACTTCCGTCCGTTTGATGAGTTGGCTGACGATGCGTTTGCGCGCCGTGGGGGTAAAGTAGAACACCCGCGCGGACCGACCCACCAGTTCGTCGCGCGTATACCCGCAAATGGCGCACAGCGCGGGGCTGACCGCCTGAATGACCCCGTTGGGCAGGATGGTGAAGCCCATTTCCTGCCCCCCCTCGGTGGTGCGCAGGCGGCCCCAGGCCAGATAGACACTGCGGGGCGGATGGTGGGGCCGGGGTGCACTGCCCGCGCCGCTTCCGCTGTTCTCGCCCGCCGCACCGTCCGCACCGTCCGCACCGTCCGGACCCTCGGTGCCCGCCGCGC
>NZ_VRYY01000549.1 GCF_015731765.1 Nitratidesulfovibrio oxamicus | reverse complement strand
GCAGCCGGAGGCGGGGCCGCGCGCCGTGCCCGCTCCGGCCAGGGAAGGCGGAACAGGGCACGGGCGCGCGGCCCGTATCCGGGCTATTGCGCGGGGCCAGCGGCGGTTTCTTCCGCCGGGCCGTCGGCCTCTTCGACAAGCAGGCCCAGCGGCACGTACGGGCCAAGGGGAATCAGTTCGAACTCTATCTGCCCCTGCTTGACCAGGGGCAGGGTGTTGATCAGCGACTGCGCCTCTTCCATGGAGGGGGCTTCCAGCACCATTACGGTGCCGGAACGGTCCTGCCGGAAGTACACCTCGCGGACCACGTCGGCGAGGTACATCTTGATGGTATGTGCCACTTCCTTCAGGAAGTTGGCGCGGATGACGTCGGGGGTGGCGTCTTCGCGAACCTTGTCGATGGCGAGAATCTTCATGCGCGGCTCCTGGTGGAATTCGGGTTGCACCCGGTCCACGACGGGTACGCGGTTTCGCCGCCTCGCTCAAGGCCCAAGTGGCCTGCCGTATGGGGTAAATGCCGGACATGCCCCGCTACTTCCCCCTGCCCGACCAGCCACCTGCCGCCGGTCAGGCCCGCGCTACTCGCCAGCCACCTCGCCGCGCGCCACGGGACAGTAGAAGCCCCGGTTCTCGCGCAGGGGGCCGTAGCACTTGTTGCACGAGATGCACGCGGCGCGGGCGTCGTCGCCTTCCGCCCAGCGGCGCACCAGGCCGGGTTCGCGAATCAGCGGGCGGCACAGGGAAAGCATGTCCACCGTGCCCTCATCCACCAGTTGCTGCGCCACCTGCGGGGTGCGAATGCCACCCACCAGGATCAGCGGGGCACCCACTTCGGTCTTGAAGCGGCGCGCGGCCTCGCGGTACCAGGCCTCGTCCTCGGGCTTGCGGATGCGCGTCACCCGGGCGGGCATGCGGTTCGGCGGGTTCATGGCCGTGCCGCCGGACAGTTCCACGGCGTCCACCCCGGCGGATATGGCGTGCCGGGCCGTTTCCAGCATGTCATCCACTTCGAAGCCGCCGACCATGAAGTCGGAACCGTTCAGCTTTACCCACACGGGAAAGGTCGGCCCCACGGCCTCGCGCACGGTGCGCACCGCCATCAGCAGGGGGCGCATGCGGTTTTCCAGGCTGCCGCCGAACCGGTCGGTGCGCCTGTTGCGCGCGGGCGACAGAAACTGGCTCAGCAGGTAGCCATGCGCCCCGTGCACCTGCACCCCGTCAAAGCCCGCCTGCACTGCGCGGCGCGCGGCGGCGGCCAGGGCGGCCACCACCTCGTCGAGGTCCGCCTCGGTCATTTCCCGCATGGGCGGAAAACCTTCCCGCTCGAAGGGGGTGGCGGTCATGCCGGGTTCGCCCGTGGCCGGGGTATGGGCCAGGCCGCCCGCGTGGGCCAG
>NZ_VRYY01000548.1 GCF_015731765.1 Nitratidesulfovibrio oxamicus | reverse complement strand
CGGGTCCGCTGGCAGGGCGCGGGCCTCTGGCCGGTGCAGGGCGGCCAGTTCCACGGGCATGCGGCGCAGGTCGGCGGGCAGGAAGAATTCGCCCGGCGCGGCGGACAGGATGCGCACCACCCAGTCCGGGGCGTTGCGCAGGATGGCGCGCACCTTCTGCACGAATTGCAGTTCCTGCGCCACGGGCAGGGGGCAGCGGTCGCACACCGTGCCTGCCCTGCCGCCGGTGCCGAAAACATCGGACGCCGGTGCGTGGTCGAGGCCTCGATTCCTTCCGTTGCCGCCAACGCCCGCCGCAAAGGCCGTGCGCGAGCGCAGAAAGGCCGGGGCGTTCCACGCCGCGCCGAAGTCGGGGTGGGCGTCCAGCCGGGTGAAGTCGTCGTCGGCGTCGGTGGCCACGCAGCACGGTCCGAACGCCCCGTCCGGATAGATCATGCCGCTGTAGTACAGCCAGTCGCAGCGGCGGCGGGCCTTGTCCTTTCCTCCGCGTCCTTCTGCCCCACTGCCCTTCGCAGTCTCCTCCGCAGTCTCCTCCGCCGTATCGACCGCCGTATCGACCGCCGTATCGACCGCCGTATCGACCGCCGTATCCACGGGGGCGGGCGCGGGCGGCATGCCGTCCGCCGCCAGCCGCTGCACCAGCGTTTCCCGCCGGGCAAGGCCAGCCTCGTACGCCGGACCGGAAATGGGCCGCCCCGGCATGGGGATGGTCATGGGGTGCACTCCCTGTTCGCCGGGGTCGCCGGGGGGCAGGGCATAGCCGGGAAAGAATTCCAGCAGGTCCAGCCCCATGTCCGTGGCCATGGCGCGGGCCGCGTCCACCTCGTGCTGGTTGTGGGCAAACAGCAGGAAGCGCCATTCCAGCAGGGGGAATTGCAGCCCCATCTCCCGCTTGCGCCGGGCCAGCGCGGCAAGGTTGTCCGTGACCAGCCCAAAGTCGCCCCCGCGCCGATATTGGGCATAGGTCGCCGCGCTGGCCCCGTCCACCGATGCGCTGAGCATGCCGAGGCCGGAACGCAGCAGCGCCTCCTGCCGGGCCGGGGTCAGGGGCACGCTGAGGTTGGTGGAAACCACGGTGAAGGCTTCTTCGCCGGCGGTGCGGGCCAGGTGCTCGTGCAGGCGCGGGTGCAACAGCGGTTCCCCGGCGCTGAAGTACCAGGCCAGGAACAGGTCCGGGGCCACGTCCGCGGCCAGCCGTTCGTGCAGGGCCGCGTCCATCAGGGAGGGTTTGCGGCGGATGGCGCCATTGCCCACGGCGCAGTACGGGCAGTGCAGCTGGCACAGGGTGGCGCAGTCCACGGTGAGGTCGAAGGGGCGGTGCGCCACCCGCGCGGCCCCGGCCCAGCGGGCGCGCAGGGCCAGCAGGAAGTTGGCGTACTTGCGCACCTCGCGCC
>NZ_VRYY01000547.1 GCF_015731765.1 Nitratidesulfovibrio oxamicus | reverse complement strand
CACGGCCGGTGCCGATGCGGCCAGCGAAGGGCCCGCGCCCGCAACGACGGCGGGCATGCCGCCCAGCGCCCCGCGCAGCGACTTCATGTCGCCGTCGGCGAGGGCGCGGCGGAAGTTGGAAAGCTCGTTGCCCACCATTACGTCCTGGGCGCGGCGCAGGGTGGAAAGCTCCACCGACAGGGCGTCCAGCTGCTCGCGGCAGATGCGGGTCCAGTGGGCGTAGGCGGGGCCGATCTGCTGGCTGGGCAGGTCGGCCTGCAACAGGATGCGCCCGAACAGGAACTGCTTGTCGCAGCCGCGCACGGCGGCCACCAGCGCGTCGAACTGCGGCACGATGAAGGCCAGCCTGCCCGATTCGATGAACGGACGGTAATCCGTCAGCCCCAGGCACAGGGTGAGCATGGCCGGGTCGGGTTCCACCACCAGCAGGCGGTGGCGGGGCGGCGTCTGCTCCAGCATGTGGTTGATGCCGTAGCCCAGGTTGGCGCCCACGATGATGGTGGCCGAACGCTCCGCCTGTTCCGTGGGGGGCCATGACCGGTAGGCGAATTGGGGCGGAAAGGCGTCAAACAACCGACGACCGTCCTCCAGTTCGACGTCCAGCATGTTCCAGCGGTTCAGGCGCAGGCGGGGGGCCAGCGTTTCTGGCGCGGGAGCGTTTGCGGCCAGCCACGCGGCCATCTGGGGCTGCGCGACCGTCAGGGCCTTGGTGTTGTCGGCGAGGAATTGGGTGTGGTTCATGGGGCTGCCCATGCATGATGCATGCCGCACGAATGTCCTGCGGGTGGGCGGCAGGAGAGTTGCGGGCAGGGCAGCGAAACAGGCCGCCCCCTCGGCGTGTTGCGCGAAGGGGCGGCGGCGGGATGCAGCGTCGGGCGTGAAATGGGCGGGAAGGCCTAGGGCGCGGCGGTTCCTGCTTCCGTTGGCGCCGGGTTCGGTGGTGTCACCGGATCGGCTGGCGTTGCCGGAGGCGTGGGCAGCGGCGGCACCGCGATGGGGCCGTCCAGCGTTTCCGGTGCCGTGCGCAGGGGCGCCTTGTAGGTGGTCGTGCCGTCCGACGGGACGTCGGCCCCGCCGGGCAGGACGGTGGACGCCGGGGGAACGGGAATGATCGGGCCGTCCAATGTTTCCGGCGCGGTGCGTCGTACCGACTTGTACGGAACGAGGCCGCCGTCCGTCCCATCAGCGGGAGCCGTGGGCGTCAGGGGAGGCGGGGCAGTGGATTCCGTTGCCGGGGCCGACACTTCCGGAGTCGCGGGGTACGCGGGGGCTGTCACCGGTTCCGGCAGGGCCGGAGTTTCCGGGGGCGTGACCGGCGCGCGCACCTCACCGCCCGCGTCATGAGGCACGGTGGGCGGCATGTCGGGGGCTGCCTGCACGGGCGTGGGGTTCGTCACCGGG
>NZ_VRYY01000546.1 GCF_015731765.1 Nitratidesulfovibrio oxamicus | reverse complement strand
CGCGGCGGCCATGGCCCCGGCCATGCCCCGGCCAAGGTCGTGGTGGGTGGTGGGCCGCTTGGCCGATGCCACCACCCGGCGGGTGGCGGCGTCCACCAGCACGGCGTCGGTGCAGGTGCCGCCGGTGTCCACGCCCATGACGTAGCGCACGTGACGGGTGGCCGGTGAGGTTTGCCCGGGCTGATCAGGTTGCTCGAGCGGCTCGAGCGGATCAATCGGATCGGGGGCGTTGCTGGCGGCGGCGGTGTCGGCTTGGCTGGTCATGGAAAAACCTTGCAATGCGCGGGAAAGATGTCGGAAATCCGTCGGGTTGGAGACAGCCTTCCACTGAGAAGGTTCAACAGCGCCAACGGGCGAAGGGACAAACCTGAGTCCGGGCAGGCGCGTTTCAGGCGAGCTTCAAGCCATTGTCCACGGGCCGCTCCGGCACGGCCAGCACCACGCTGCCGTCCGCCTGCGCAAAGCCGGTGACCAGGAATTCCGAGCGAAACGGCCCGATCTGCCGGGGCGGAAAGTTCACCACGCCGATGATCTGGCGGCCCAGCAGGTCGTCCGCCCCGTACAGGTGGGTGATGCGCGCGCTGGACTTCAGCACGCCGATGCCCGGCCCGAAGTCGGCCCACACCTTCCACGCGGGGCTGCGGGCCTCGGGAAACGGTTCCACCTGCACGATGGTGCCGGTGCGCAGTTCCACCTTCTCGAAGTCGTCCCAGGTGATGGCGGGCAGGCCGGAAGCGGCGGGGGTGGTCATGTGCGGTTCTCCCGTTATGCGTAGTGATGCGTCGTGAAGCGTGGCGTCTGCGGCATGCCGGCCGTGTGCGGGCCAAGATGTCGACCGTATGCCGACCGTGTGCCCACCGGACGCGCAAGTTGCGGCGCGTGGCGGTGCGGGCGGGATCATTCCGCGCGGGTGGCGGCGAACAGCATCCCTTCGGTGACGGACGAACTGCGGTAGCCGGTGCGGCCCAGGCAGGCCGCATCGTGAAATCCCGCCTCGCGGAGCATGGCCAGGAACTCCGTTCCCGGTACGGCGCCGCCCTGTCAGCGGAACCAACTGGACACCACGTCCGCGCCCTGCGGGGCGGGGCCGTCCAGTATCTGGTCGGCAAGGCGCAGGCGGCCACCGGGCCGCAGCACCCTGTGGATTTCGCGCAATGCGGCGGGCTTGTCCACTATCAGGCTGAATACTCCGTTGGAAATGACCACGTCGAAGCTGCCGGAGGCAAAGGGCAGGCGTTCCGCCCCGGTTTCCACGAAGCGGACGGGTGCGAACCGGGCCGGGGCGTGCCGGGCCGGAATGGGCCCCATGGGGGGCGCGGCTGCGTCCGTGGCGGCATTCATGGCAGCCAGATTGGCGCGGGCGCGGTCCAGCATGTGCGGGCTGGCGTCAGCCCCGGTCACC
>NZ_VRYY01000545.1 GCF_015731765.1 Nitratidesulfovibrio oxamicus | reverse complement strand
GCACGGTCAACACGCAACCCGCGCGCCCCGCGCGCCCCCGGAACCATGCCGCACGCCCCGACCATCGCTTCGCCCCCTCGCTCGTCCCGCGCCCCGTCGCTTCACGCATATCCACCTCGCCGCAGCACCACCCTGCGGCAACTTGCCGCCTGGCTGCTGCTGGCCTGTTGCCTTGCGACATGGCCGCCCAGCATCGCGCAGGCCGCCACTGCTGCACCCGCTGCCGCCGCCAATGCAACACGCCCCGAGCCAGCCCCGCCAGTTGCTGCCCCCGCGCTTTCCAACGCCACCCGGGCCCTGGATACGTCTGCACTGCTGGCCACCCAGCCGCTGGCCCCATTCATCGAATTCCTGGTGGACCCCACCGGAGCACTGAGCGTTGACGAACTGCTCTCGCCCTCGCACCAGGCCGGGTTCACCCCGCTGGGCAACGGCCTGCCCCTGTTCCGCTCCGGCTCCACCTGGTTGCGCCTGACCCTGGCCCCCCGCGCCGCGGACGGGCAGAACCGGCAATTACTGCTCGACCTGGGCCGCGACCTGCCCGGCAGCGCCACGCTGTTCCTGGCCAAACGCAATCAGCCCGGCGAGCCCAACGAATGGCAGGCCCAGGCCCCCGAAGGCGGCAACGTGTTTACCCTGCCCGACCCCGTGGGCAAGCCGCTGCCCGTTTACGTGAAGTTGGACGGCGTACCGGGACCGTGGTTTGCGCCCATGCTGCGCACCCCCCAGAACGCCGCCTCCACCAACGACGGGCTGGCCCGACCGCTGGTGATCGGCGTGCTGGTGGCCGTGCTGGCCCTGTGCCTGCTGCGCGGCGTCTTCGAACGGGGGGAATGGCGGTTGTGGACCAGCCTGTTCGTTGCCGCAGTGCTGGCCCAGGCCGTGGCGGGGCAGCCGCCCACGCCCGCCGGATACGTTCCGCTGCGCGGCCTGCCCGGCGTGCTGGCCCCCGGCCTTGCCCTGATGCTGCTGCCCCACGTGGGACGCCATTTGCTGCACACCCGCGAGCACGCGGCCAGCGCGGACTTGCAGTTGCGGGTGGTCTCGCTGGCCGGGGCCGTTCTGGCGCTGCTGCCGCTGGTGCCGGGCATGGCCTGGTCCTCGCGCCTGTTGGCGCTGTGGCCGCTGCTGCTGGTGTTGCTGCTGCCCGCCGCCGTGGCCTGCAAATTTCGCAAGTTGCCGGGTTCGCGCCGTTTCCTGACCGGATGCCTTGCCGCACTGGCCGGGGCCGGGGTGGGTCTTGCGGGGTTGGCATCGCCGGTGCCCGCCGTGTGGATTTCCACGGCCCCACTGTGGGGGCTGGCCTTGCTGGCCCTGCTGGTGGCAGGCACCAGCGCGCCGCGCCCGGCAGGGGCAGAGGGCACCCTGACCGGCGGACGCGGCTACCGCGTGCGCAAGAGCC
>NZ_VRYY01000544.1 GCF_015731765.1 Nitratidesulfovibrio oxamicus | reverse complement strand
GGCGCTGGGGCGCGGTTGCGGGCCGCTGCTGGTGGCGCGCGAGCCGTTGTCGCCCGCCGAACTGGCCGGGGCGCGTGTGACCATACCCGGGCGCATGACCACGGCCAACCTGCTGCTTTCCCTGCACGGTGTGTTGCAAGGCCCGCGCGAGGAAATGGTGTTTGATCAGGTCATGCCCGCCGTGGTCTCGGGCAAGACCGACTGCGGGTTGGTCATCCACGAGGGGCGCTTCACCTACGGCGGCTACGGGCTGCACTGCGTGCTGGACCTGGGCCAGTGGTGGGAATCCGCCTACGGGCTGCCCCTGCCGCTGGGGGCCATTGCCGCGCGGCGCGACCTTGGCGAGGCCACCATCCTTGCCGTGCAGGACGCCATCCGGCGCAGCCTGGAATACGCCAACGCCAACCCGGCGGCCTCGCGCGGGTGGATACGCGAGCATGCCCAGGAAATGTCCGACGAGGTCACGGACAGCCACATCCGCACCTTCGTGAACGACTTCAGCCTGGACTTGCGCGACGAGGGCCGCGCCGCCATCCGCGCGCTGCTGGAAAAGGCCGCAGCCATGTCTGGCGGGGCGGGCAGGGGCCTGCCCGATCTGCCCCTGTTTGCCTGAGGGCGCAGCATTGACAATCACTCCGGGGCATCATAGCTCAATATAATACTGGGCGAACACTCAGCGATACGCCGCCGGGAGCGCCCGAAAGTTCCGGCATGTCCCTCCGCAGGGGGGATGGGCGTGGCGGATACCTGTCACCGAAACGCGCACGGCGGGGCAAGCGCCGGGGCGTTTCCAGACTGTCGGGGGAACCCATGATGCTGCCATGGGGGTTGCTGCCGCACCAGTCCATGCCGCTCTTGCGCATGGTCGTGGTCATGGTGCTGACGCTGCTGGTGCATCCGGCGGCGGGCAGTGCCGCGCCCCCCGTGGTGTTGTGCAACGACGAGCATTTTCCCCTTTCCTACCGTGACGACGCCGGGCGGCCCGCCGGGCTGTACCCGGAAATCCTGCACGAAGCCGCGCGTCGGTCCGGCGTGCAACTGGACATTCGCGTGGCTCCGTGGACGCGGGCCCTGCGCGCCCTGGAAACGGGCGAGGCGGCCCTTGGCGGCGTCTTTTTCACCACCCGCGCGCGCGGGCAGTGGCGGGTCAGCCTGCCCCTGCATCTGGCGCGCATTGTGGCCGTGCTGCCGCAGGAATCCTCGATTGCCGCCACTCGTGTGGCCGAGTTGAGGCCGTATCGCATCTGCATCGTGGAAGGGTGGAGCTACGGGCCGCCGCTGGACGGTGCCCAGATGGACGGCGGCTGGAACCTGGACCCCGCGCCCAGCGAGGCGCTGTGCCTGCGCAAGCTGGAGGCGGGCCGGGTGCAGGTGGCGCTGGTGGGCGAGGCTGGGGCCCTGCGCC
>NZ_VRYY01000543.1 GCF_015731765.1 Nitratidesulfovibrio oxamicus | reverse complement strand
CCCGCATCGGCGGCCACCTGCGCGGCGGCTTCGCGCAGCCGCCCGGCCGCCTCGCCGTCCATGCCGATGCCGTCATGCGGCACGGGTACCGCCACCTGCCAGCCGTACATGGCCTGCACCCGGCGGCGGTTGTATTCCTGCGCCATGGTCAGCCGCATGGAGGACCTCCCGGCGGTGGAAACCGAAGACAGCCAAGGCCGAAGGGCGCCCGTGGCGCCCGCTCTACCCGAAATACAACCCCAGCAACGCCCCCCCCAGCACCATGAAGGCGATGACGCCGTTCAGGGTGAAGAAGGCCATGTTCACCCGCGACATGTCGTCGGGGCTGATGATGCGGTGCTCCCACGCCAGCACCCCGGCGATGACCGCCCACACCGCGTACCACGGCCAGCCCAGCGAGGCGGACCAGCCCGCCAGCAGCAGGAAGATGGCCGCGTTGGCGTGGCAGAAGCCGGAAACCACCAGTGCGGTGGGCAGGCCGAAGTGGGCGGGCACGGCGTGCAGCCCCATGGACCTGTCGAACTCCATGTCCTGGCACGAATACAGGATGTCGAACCCGGCCACCCAGAACAGCACCCCCCAGAACAGCAGCACGGCGGGCACGGTGAACTGCGGGTCCACGGCTATCCACCCGGCCACCGGAGCCAGCCCCAGCACCCCGCCGAGAAAGAAGTGGCACAGCCAGGTGAACCGCTTCAGCAGGCTGTACGAGGCGGCCACCAGCAGCGCCACGGGGGCAAGGTACAGGCACAGCCGGTTCATCCCGGCGCAGGCCGCCACGAACAGCACGGCCATGAACACGGTGAAGACCCAGGTCCAGGCCACGGAAATTTCGCCGGTGACCAGCGGACGACCAGCGGTGCGCGGGTTGAGCCGGTCGTACTTCAGATCCACCAGGCGGTTGAAGGCCATGGCGAACGAACGCACGGCCACCATGGCCACGGTAAGCACCAGCAGGGGCGCCAGGCCCGGCCAGCCCCCGGCGGCCAGAAAGGCGCCGGCATAGGCAAAGGGCAGCGCGAACACCGAGTGCTCGATCTTGATCATGCGGCAGATGGCCGCGATGCGCGAAAAGGGATTCATGGGGTGCGTCCGGTTCCGTTCTGTTCAGTTTGATGGTGCATGCCGTTTCAGGCAGCCGATTCACGGCACTCCGCATCGTCCGGCTCATGCGCCAGAGCTTCGCGCACCAGGCCGAATTCATGACGTGCCCGCTCCTGCGCCTGACGGCGAGCAGCATCCATTTCCTCGTACCGCGAGAGCAGCAGGTCCACAAGCTCGGCGTCCAGCTTGCCGTCGCGGGCCTGTTCGCGCAGCACGGCGCGGGCCGCGTCGGGCGGCATGCCGCCCCGGTAGGGGCGGTCCTCCGCAATGGCCGTGAACACGTCGGCCACGGCCACGATGCGCG
>NZ_VRYY01000542.1 GCF_015731765.1 Nitratidesulfovibrio oxamicus | reverse complement strand
GGGCGTGGCCAGGCTGGCAGCGCGTGCGGCGGCGGCGCAGGCGCAGCCGCCATCGGTGGGCAGGGTGGCGCCGTAGGTGACACCGGCGGGGAACATGCGGGGAATGATGGACATGGTCGAAGCTCCTCGTGCTGTTGCAGCAGGACTCCGGCCTAGATGCGGCGGCCAATACGCGGGGTTCGGCGGCGCGCCCGGAGCTCCGGCCGCGTGGTTTTTCAGCGGGTGCCGCGCCCGGTGGCGACGGCGTGCGCGAACCTCCACGGCCCTGGGGTCAGGGACGCCACCATTGGTGGACCAGATGCGCGCAACGGCGCGGCCCCGCAGACAGCGGGAACGCGGGCGGCAGCAGGTCCGGCGACAGGGAGGGTGCGGTGCGCATGGAATGCTCATGCCGTGAACCGAAGCGGCTGTCAAGAATTGTATACAGTATGCGAAAGACGGAATCCGCGCTGACGGAACCGGACAATCAGGCGGCACAACAAGCCATTCCGGTTGCCTGCCACCGCCGGGCCTCGCCTGTCGGGTACGGGGGTGTTATCCATACAGCGACGCGCCACGCCCGGCGCGGGCCGTTCTGGCGGCCCGCCTGGTCAGTCTGACCCGCCTGGCCCGCCTGGCCCGCCTGGCCCATACGCCCCGTCCGCACAGTCATCCCACCCGTAACCCGACAACCTCATGGAGCCGCCATGTCGTCCGCATCCGCAAGCAATCCCGCCGCAGCCCCGGCTGCATCCATCACGGCACTCGTTCTCGTGGACATCCAGCGCGACTACTTTCCCGGCGGGCGCATGGCCCTGCCCGACGCGGAACACGCGTGCCGCCGCGCCGCGGAAGTACTGGCCCGCTGCCGCGCGGCGGCCATGCCGATCATCCATATCCGCCATGAAAGCATTCGCCCCGGCTCCACCTTTTTCCTGCCCGGCACGGAAGGGGCGGACATCCACCCGCTGGTGGCCCCGCTGCCCGGCGAAGCCGTGCTGACCAAGCACTTTCCCAACTCGTTCCGCGACACGGAACTGCTGGACCGCCTGCGCGCAATCGGCGTCACCGACCTCGTCGTGGTGGGCATGATGACCCACATGTGCATCGACACCACCGTGCGCGCCGCCTTCGACCTGGGCTTCCGCTGCCGTGTGGCTGGCGACGCCACGGCCTCGCCAGCGCTGGCGTACGGCGGCACGCAGGTGGATGCGGGCACGGTGCGCGCCACCTTTCTGGCTGCCCTGAACGGGGTGTTCGCAGAAGTGACCGACGCGGCGCAGCTGGCGGTGTAGCCGGGGTGTAACCGCCGGAAGGGCTGGCGGTGCAGTTGCGCGCGACGGGGTGGCGACGGGGTGACCTGCCGGACCGAGGAAGGCAGGAAGCGCCTTTCGTGCCGCGTCACGGCGGCGTGCGCGGGCCGCGAATGCGTCGCGG
>NZ_VRYY01000541.1 GCF_015731765.1 Nitratidesulfovibrio oxamicus | reverse complement strand
CGCCCGGGGCGGACAAGGCGGACGCCAGCGCGGTGGCCTTGCGCAGCAGGTCCTGCCGGGCCAGCGCGGCGGATGCCTCGCGCGCCTGCCTGGCCATGTTTGCCGGGTGCAGGTGCTCCAGCTTGATGCGGTTGCCGAAGATGTGCGCGCTGCGTGCCCGGCTGGTGGCCTGGCGCAGGCTGGAATGCTGCATGTGGCGCACCCGCACCGTACCAGTGTACCACACCGGCAGCCCGGCCAGCGTGCAGCGGATGTCCCGCTCCAGGTCGTCGAACTGGCTGGGAGTGAAGCGCACGTCGAACGCGCCCACCTGTTGCACCGAGGCCATGGAAACCATGTGGCAGCACCCGGAAACGGACAGGCAGGGCCGGGTGTAGGCGGTGAGCAGGGTGTCCGCGCTGCCCGCCGAGTTGCCGTGAATGTGCCAGTGTTCGTCCAGGTCGGCGAAGCTGCGGGTGCCCATGTCCGGCGGCAGGGCGAAAAAGTCGGCGCATTGCAGCGCGTGCGGCGGGGTGTGGTCGGTAACCGCGCAGCCGATGGCTCCCCAGCCGGGCCGGGCGTGGGCCACGGCCAGCAGGCCGTCCAGCCAGTCGGGGTCCAGCAGCACGTCGTCGTCCAGGAACACGGCGTGGTCGCGCTGGCGCACTTCCGGCAGGGACAGCAGCCAATTGCGGGCGGCGGGGGCCCCCACGTTCACCGGCAGGCGCACCACGGTGAACGGCGAACCCCAGTCTGCCGCCATGGCGCGGAACATGTCTTCCGTGCCGTCCAGCGAACCGTTGTCCAGCGCGAAGACCGGCGCGTCGCGAAAGCCCGACGCGCGCAGCGAGCGCAGGGTCTGCGCCGCAAGGTCGCGTTTGTTCCAGCTGTACAGCAGGATGGCGGGGGGGGCTGCGTCAGCGGGGGGCGCGGGCAGCGGGTGCAGCAGTTCGTGCAGGGCCAGGGTGAGATTGGGATGGTACGGGGCCTCGCGCCACAGGGGCAGCAGCAGGGCGGCGGCGTCGGAAGCGTGTCCCGGCCTGTCCAATTGGACCAGCAGTTCGGCGCGGCGCAGTGCGTACCACGGGGCAAAGGGTGATGCGCCAGTGGGGGCGGCGTCCTGTTCCGCCAGTTCGTCCAGCCGCCGCAGGGCCTCTGCGGGGTCCAGCCGTCGCAGCGCCCATTCGGCGCGCAGTCTGCGGACCACGGTTTCCGGCAGGGCCAGCGGGGTGGACAGGGCGGCGCGCAGCAGGGTTTCCAGCGTGGTGTCGTCCGCAACCGGAAGCGCCGGGGACGCAGCTTCATCCGTGGGCGGGGCAACGGAATTTTCGTGGCGCACGCACCACTCCACGCCGCGCGCCAGCCAGAACAGGCCGTGGGCCGGGTCGGCCAGCCGGGGCAGCACCACGTCCAGCACGGCCTGCGCCGGGGCGGTTGCCGGGCCGC
>NZ_VRYY01000540.1 GCF_015731765.1 Nitratidesulfovibrio oxamicus | reverse complement strand
CACGAGCACGTGGCCCGCGCCTGCCAGTTCACCAGCGCGCCGGAACGCACCGCCGCCGCCGTGTGCCGCGCCCTGTCCAATGCGGACCCGGAACTGGGCACCCAGTTGCACCGCCGCATGTTGGGCCGCTTCGGCACGGCGTTGCGCATCGACTCGGACGGCCATGAAGAACCCGCGGGGCTGCTGGACCGCCTGCTGGGCGGCACCGTGCTGCACGACGTGGTCACCGTGGCCCGGCATACCCTTAAGGCTTTGCGCGAGGCTGGCATCTAGCAACCCAACTGCCCGGTTCCCCCCGCCGCCCTGCCGACCGCATGGCCGGTGGCGGACAACAGACCATGCCCCATGCAACGACAAGACGCGCCGGATGCGAAAGCACCCGGCGCGTCTTCTTTGCAAAACGGCAGGAACGGAGCGGCTATTCCTCGGCCACCTCGCGCAGCAGCCGGAACAGGGCGCGCCCGGCACGGGGGGGCTTGCTGGCCGCGCGTTCAGCCAGGGCGTCACGCACCAGCAGGCGCAGGTGGCGCGGGTCCACGTCGGCCCACTGTTCCAGATAGGGTTGCAGGCGGTCCGGCCCGGCGGCCAGCAGTTGCTCGCGCAGTTCCTCGATGCGGTGGAAATCGTCATCCTCGGCCTGCTTCACGGCGCGCACCTCGCCCATCTGCGCGGACACGGCCTCCCAGTCCCCTTCCCGGATGACCCGGCCAATGTACTGCAACTGGCGCCGCCTGGCCTCGTGCGTGGACATGGCGTGCCATTCCAGCACCGCCCGTTCGAGCTCATCCGGCAGGCCCAGCGAGCGCACCCTGGAGGCGGGCAGCCGGACCAGTTCCTGGCCCAGGGTCTGCATGGCGTTGCTTTCGCGCTTCTTCTGCGAGCGGCTCACGTCGCGTATGTCGTTGTCTGTCGCCACCCCGGACGGGGGCAGGGAGTCGGGTATCCTGCGTCGCGCCATGCGCGTTCTCCTTGTTGTCCTTGCGTGAATGATGCCGGTTCCCGATGTGCCGGGAACGGGCGAAGGGGGTGGCCAGGCAGGTGCCGGGGCTACCGGCGGCGCGGGCCGCCCATCAGGTCGGAAATATGCATCACGGGCAGGCCATGGGCACCCGCGGGTGCATCGGCACTATGGCCGACACCTTGCTTGGCGGTGTCGGGCTTGCCCCGCGGCGCCGCCCCGTCACGTGCCTGCGCGTCGGGTTCCTGGTCGGCAGGCTCATGGTCATCGGGCGCGCGTTCTTCGGGCCGCACGGGCCGCCAGTGCTGCGCGCCCATCTCCACGAAAAGCTCCACGCCCCGTTCGGGCACCCCCACCAGCAACACCAGGGTGCCGGTGGGTTCCAGCCGGTAGGCGTAATCGAACAGACGCCGGGCCACCAGCGCCACGGGCACGCCCGCATCGGCGGCCACCTGCGCGGCGGCTTCGCGCA
>NZ_VRYY01000550.1 GCF_015731765.1 Nitratidesulfovibrio oxamicus | reverse complement strand
GGTCCGTCGGGCAAGGGCGGGCGGGGCGCCCCGCAGCGCCGGGAGGCGCGCGGCAAGGCGGCGCCCGTGGGGCAACTGACCACGGAAGAAGACATCCGCAAGGCGCTGGAGGCCCAGCAGACCCGCCTGCGCGCCCGGCAGGAGAGCATCACCAAGCTTTCGGTGCAGGAACGCGCCCTGAACACCGACCTTGCCATGGCCGAAGACCGCATCACCGCGCTGGAGGCCAAGGTGGCCCGGCAGGAGCAGGAACTTTCCCAACTGGAGGCCGCCGCCACCGACGTGCGCGCCGCGTACGAGCGGCTGGCCGCCGAGCGTTCCCGCACGGAGGCCTCGCTGTCCGGACTGCTGCAACTGCTCTGGCCGCTGTACGTGCGCCAGAAGGGGGTGGGCGCGCGCGACCTGACCGACTGGCGCATGGCCGAGCGCGACTACGCCTGGACGCAGGAAATCTACAAGGTCATCGGCGAGCGCCAGCAGGAACTGCACGCCCAGGAAACCGCCATGGCAGAGGCCCTGACCCGGCGCGAGGCCCTGTCCGAGCAGGTACGCAAGCAGGTGGAGGCGCTGGGGGCGGACCGGTCGAAGCTGCTTGCCGACAAGCAGCGTTTCCGCCAGTCGCTGTCTTCGGTGCGCCAGCAGCGCGAGGACGCCGAGGCGGAACTGGCCGACCTTTTCGAGATGATCCAGACCCTCAATGCCCGGCTGGAGCAGGCCCTGTCGCGCGGCGACATAGAGAAGCAGAAGGGCCGCCTGCCGTGGCCCGCCAAGGGCCGGGTGGTGCGCCGCTACGCGCCCGAGGCCAAGCCCCCCGTGCGCGGGCTGGGCATTTCGGTGGGGCAGGGCGAGCCGGTGCGCGCGGTGGCCTATGGCCGCGTGGTGCACAACGACACCATGCGCGGGTTCGGTCGTGTCGTCATTCTGATGCACGGGCAGGCGTACTATACGCTGTACGCCTTTCTGGCCGACAGTCCGTTGCGGCTGGGGCAGGAGGTGGGGGGCGGCCAGCAGGTGGGCACCGCCGGGTTCTACCCGGGCGCCAATGGGCCCGGAGTCTATTTCGAATTGCGTTTTCACCAAAAAGCCATTAACCCTGATGCGTGGCTTCTTTCAGCAAATTAGCCTCTTTTCGGGCTTTCGGAGGTTTCATTATGCGTGTGACGCTGTGGACGGCCACGCTGCTCATTCTTGGCGTGCTCGCCATTTCCGGCGGGGCGGCGCTGGTGCCCGGCACCGTTGGTGCGGCCAGTGAGGAAGGCAAATACGACTCGCTGAAGCGCTTCAGTCAGGTGCTCGACCTGGTGGAGCGCTATTACGTGCGCGACGTGCCCCGCAAGGACCTGATCAACGGGGCCGTCAAGGGCATGCTGCAAGGGCTGGACCCCCATTCGACGTTCCTGTCGGTTGAGGAGTTCAAGGAGATGCAGGAAAGCACCTCCGGCGAATTCTTCGGCATCGGCATCGAAATTTCCAGCGAGAACGGCCAACTCATCGTGGTGGCCCCCATCGAGGACACCCCCGCCCACAAGGCGGGCCTGAAGAGCGGCGACATCATTCTTGCCGTGGACGGCGTGCCCACCCAGGACATGACCACCCAGGAAGCGGTCAGCCGCATCCGTGGCGCCAAGGGCACCGAGGTGGAACTGTCCATCCTGCACCGCGACGCCAAGGCGCCGGAAGTGGTGCGCCTGGTGCGCGACGCCATCCCTCTCATCAGCGTCAAGTCCAAGATGCTTGAAGACGGCTACCACTGGGTGCGCCTGACCCGCTTCAGCGAACGCACCACCGGTGAACTGGTGGACGCGCTGAAGGAAGCGGGCAAGAAGGGCATGAAGGGCATCATCCTCGACCTGCGCAACAACCCCGGCGGGTTGCTGGACCAGGCCGTGAGCGTGTCCGACACCTTCCTGAAGGATGGGGTCATCGTGTCCATCCGCGGTCGCATGGAAGACGCCAGCCGCGAATACCGCGCCAAGACCCAGCCCGGCGACGTGTCCGTGCCCATGGTGGTGCTGGTCAACGCCGGTTCCGCCTCGGCCTCGGAAATCGTGGCCGGGGCCCTGCGCGACCACAACCGCGCGCTCATCCTGGGCGAACGCACCTTCGGCAAGGGCTCGGTGCAGAACGTCATTCCGCTGTCCGACGGCGCGGGCCTGAAGCTGACCGTGGCCCTGTACTACACGCCCAATGGCCGCTCCATCCAGGCGGAAGGCGTGGAGCCCGACTTCGAGGTGCCCTTCGAACTGCCGCGCGAGGAAGAAAAGCTCCACCGGCTGAACATGGTGCGCGAAAAGGATCTGAACCGTCACCTTGAAAACGGTTCTTCCGGCAAGGATGCGCGTCCTTCGGCCAAGGCCGCGGACGACGTGAAGCAGGCCCTGGAAAAGGACAACCAGCTGCGCATGGCGCTGCAGTTCGTGAAGCGCCTGCCCCGCCTCAAGGATATCCAGTAGGCGCGCTGCCGCGCAGGCGGCGGGCTGCCGATGCCGTTGTAACGCTATACGATGATAAACCAGGGGCGCGGGAGACCGCGCCCCTGTCATGTCAGGGCATGTCAGGGCATGTCGGGTCATGCCGGGCCGTGGCGGGTCATGCCGGGTCATGTCGATCCAGGCAGGCCATGCCGCAGGCCGGGCGGCGCCACCGATGGCGCGGCACGACCCGGGCATGGAACAGGAGAGTGCATGGCAGGGGAGAAGACCCCCGGGAAGAAGCCCCCCCGCAAGGATGACGCCAAGGGGGGCGCGGGACGCAAGCCCGCCCAATCGGGCCAGTCGGATAAGTCAGGCAAGTCGGGCAAGTCGGGCAAGCCGTCGGCAACATCCGGAACGCGGCGTTCCGGCGGCAAGCGCGGCAAGCCCACCCTGACGCCGCTGGTGGCGCGGGCCGTGCTGGCCATCTGCGTGGCCGCCACGCTGCTGGTGATGCTGTTGTTCGTGTTCGGTTCGCCCATGAAGCCGTTCACGGACAGCTCTGCACGCAAGCCCGCCGTGGCCGAGAAGAACGACAGGAAACCGCAAACCCCGCAGCCGGGGCAGAAGCAGCAGAAGGGCGATGCGAAGCGCGGGGAGCAGGCAGAGCTGCCCCAGCTTCCCCGGTTTCCCCAATTGCCCCAGACCCCGGTGGGCGATACGCCCGGGGGCGATGTTTCGACCGATGCCGCAAAGGGGAGCGCGGCGGGAACCGCCGGGGGCGATGCGTCGCAGCCTGCCCAGCCTGAGCGCGCGGCCAACGGCAAGCCCGTTCCCGCCGAGGCGCGCGAGGCGAATGGCGAAGTCCGCCAGCCGGTGACCCCCGGCAACCTGCCCTACGAGGAAACCCTGGACGCACCCGTGGAGGCGGGCGTGAAGCAGGTGGACTACGCCCTGGTCCAGACCGTGACCCGCCTGGGTCTTGGCCGCGACCGGCTGCGCCTGGCCTCCATCGAAAACCGTCAGGCCAAGGGCCAGGCCTTCCACTTCCAGCGTATGGAAATGCGTCTGGACGGCGCGCCCGACCGCTTCGTGCAGACCCTGAAGGAAACGCTGGCCGCCTGGTCCGACTCCGCCAACGTCGAGCAACGGGCCGACGACCTGCTCATCGTCACCGTGGACGGCCTGCCCACCCACGAGATTTCGCTGCTGCTCTACGAGGGCGCGCCGCCCCCCGTGGCCGTGGCGCCGGGCGGGGCGCGGCTGGCCATCGTCATCGACGACATCGGCGAAAGCATGTCCGCCGCGCGCGACCTTGCCGCGCTGGACTACCCGGTGACCTTCTCCGTCTGGCCGCGCAGCACGCACGCCCGCGAGGCGGCGGAGGTGGCCCACAGGGCCGGTCGCGAGGTGATGATCCACCTGCCCATGGAGCCGGTGCGCTATCCGCAGGTAAAGCCCGGCCCAGGCGCCATCCTGTCCGGTCAGCAGCCGCAGGAAATGGCCGCGCTGGTGCGCGATGCCGTGCGCCGCGTGCCCCATGCCGTGGGGCTGAACAACCACATGGGCTCGCGCGCCACCCAGAACGCGGCGGCCATGCGCACCGTGTGCGAAGCCCTTGACGGCACCGGCATGTTCGTGCTCGACAGCATGACGCATCCTGCATCGAAACTGTACTACGAGGCGAAGCGCGCTGGGCTGCCCGCCTACAAGCGGAACGTGTTCCTCGACGTCATAGCCGACAAGCGCAACATCATGTTCCAGTTGGACAAGGCGGCCCGCATCGCGCAGGCCGAGGGGCAGGCCATCGCCATCGGCCACCCCCTGCCGGAAACCGTGGCCGCCCTGAAGGAGTGGGCGCGGACGCGGGATCGCACGGTTACCATCGTAACCGTTCGGCAGCTTTCCCACTAGGCGGTGCCGCCACAAGGTGTCTTTTGCCCTCTGCCTGCGTCAGAACGCCTTTTTATTCCGGTCGAGTACGATAAGAGTACTCGTTGCGGTCGCCATCCGTAAGGCTCGCAAGCTCGCCAACGGCTGCCGCACTTCCTCCATAAAACGGCGTTCTTTCTTGGCAGAGAACAAAATACCCTCTTGTGCCAGCACCGCCTGGAGAGACCACGCGCGGCTCGTCCTCCTTGCCGGAGAACGAAATTGCCGCAGCGTTGCTGGTGCGTGTAGTGCTGGCTGAAACCGCAAGTGAGTGAGGCGTTTTCAGCTCGGCCTGCCGCACCTGATGGCATGTCCCCTGTACGGGCGCGGGTGAACTGTTCCGTTGCCGCCCGCGCCGCAACCGCAAACCTTGCAGTATCCGGAGGAAATGAATGGCCGAGCGCACCTTTTCGATCATCAAGCCCGACGCCGTGGAACGCAACCTGTCCGGCGCCATCCTGAAGATGATTCAGGACAGCGGGCTGAAGGTCGTCGCCATGAAGATGATCCATCTCACCCGCAGCCAGGCCGAAGGCTTCTACGCCGTGCACCGCGAGCGTCCCTTCTTCGACAGCCTGGTCACCTACATGTGCTCCGGCCCGGTGGTCTGCTCCGTGCTGGAGGGCGACAACGCCATCCAGCGCTACCGCGACCTGATGGGCGCCACCAATCCGGCCAACGCGGCCGAAGGCACCATCCGCAAGACCTACGCCGTCAGCATCGAGGCCAATTCCGTGCACGGTTCCGACGCGCCCGAAACGGCTGCGTACGAAATCGCGTACTTCTTCAACGCTCTGGAGATGGTAGGGTAGTGATATGAGCGGCACCACGGGCACCGTTCTCGGCTGCATCGGCTGCGGCAACATGGGGGCCGCCATCCTGCGCGGACTTTCGGGCCGCCAGGGGCTTTCCCTGCTGGGGTACAATCCCACGCCCGCCAAGGTGCTTGCGCTGGCCGACGTCGGCGTGCGCGTCATGCCAGACCCCGCCGCGCTGGCCGCACAGGCCGACGTGGTGCTGCTGGGGGTGAAGCCGTATCTGGTGCCCGACGTGCTGCGCGCCATCGCGCCGTCGCTCACGCCGGACAAGGTGGTGGTGTCCATCGCCTCCGGCGTGTCCATCGCGGCCATGAAGGCCGCCATTGCGGAAGCGGGCGGTCCCGAATGTCCGGTGGTGCGCGTCATGCCCAACACCCCCGCCATGGTGGGCAAGGGCGTGTACGCGCTGTGCTTCGAAGACCCGGCACTGGATGCGCCCCGGCGCGATCTGGTGCGGGGCCTGTTCGAATCCATCGGCACGGCCATCGTGCTGCCGGAAGTCCGGTTCACCGCCTTCACGGCGGTGGTGGGTTGCGGCCCCGCCTACGTCTTCTACTTCATGGAGGCGGTGACCGAGGTGGCCGTGACGCTGGGGTTCACCCGGCAGGACGCCACGGAACTGGTCAAGGGCCTGTTCTCCGGCTCGGTGGCCCTGGCGGAGCAGTCCGGCACGCACCTTTCGGTGCTGCGCGAACAGGTATGCTCTCCCGCGGGCAACACCATCGCCGCCATGAACCAGCTGGACCGCGAGGCCGTGCGGGGCCGCATCATGGATGCGGTGCTGGCGGCCTACAGGCGCGGGCTGGAAATGGAGAAGTAACGGGGGCATCCGGCATCCCGCACTTCCCCGACCCTCCGGCTTTCCCCGGCCTTGTGCCGCGGAAGGACCAGGAACGCACGATCCCCCGTCGCGGCAACGCGGCGGGGGATTTCTGCGCTTGGGGATGCATGATGGCGGGAGACAGTCCCTACAGGAACAGGTCGGCGTCCGTGGGCGTGCGGTCCCACTGGATCTTGCCGCGCGACTTCTTGTACTTGCGCAGCAGCACATACAGCGCACCCGCCCCGCCGTGGGCAGGCTGGGCCGTGCAGAAGGCCAGCACCACCCGCTTGAACGGATCGTGCGTCAGCCAGGCCTGCACCTTTTCGCGCAGTACGCCCATGCCGTCGGGCGAGTTCTTGCCCCGGCCCGGTATGACCAGCACGGTGCGCTGGCCTTTGTGGTAGGCCGCACGCATGAAGCCGATCATGGCCTCGTAGGCTTGCAGCGCGTTCATGCCGTGCAGGTCCAGATGGCCTTCCGGGCTGTACTGCCCGGCGCGCAGTTTGCCCACGGTCAGCGCATCCAGCCCCACCACGTGGCCTTCCAGGTATTCGTCGGTGAATTCAAGCGCGAATTTCACCGTGCCGTCCATGAAGTCCTGCAACGGATGGCCCACGGCGGGCGCAGCGGCCTCGCGCGGGGCGGTTTCCGGCGGCACCTCGCGTCCCTTGCCCGCCAGCGTGCGCACGCCGGACATGGCCTTGCTGAACAGGTTGTCCTCGTCCGGGGGCGGGGCCTGCTCGTGCTCGGCCACGGCTTGCCGCGAACGCTGGCGTACCGTCTCCTTGCGTTCGGAGGCGGTGACCGGCACGGCTTCGGGCTTGCCGGGAGTGGCTGAGGCAGAAGAGGCAGATGGGGACACGGCAGGGCCGGTTTCAGGCGTGGGGGTGCCCTCCGCGTGTTCCAGCAGCCGCCGGAACCCCGGCTGGTCCTGCAACGCGAAGCCGTTGCGTCCGGCGTCCGCGTCCAGCCGTGCCGCCGTGCCGGGTGCAAGCTTGTCGCGCTCTGCGGCGCGAGGCCGGGCAGTCTGGACAGCAGCGGGGCGGGGTGACGGCGAAGAACTGGCCACCGGGGGCGATGCGGGCATCTCCGGTGTTACGGACATCGGGGCAGGCTTCGGGTGCGCGTGGCCCTGCGGCTTGTCCTTTGCGGGCTTCTTCGGCGCGTCCAGCCGCTGCACCGCGCCCATGGCGAACAGGAAAGCCTCGGTGTCCTCGGAGGAAAGGGGGGCGTCGTGATGCTTCTGGGCGTCGCCGTGGCGTGTCCCGCCCTTGGGCGCGGAAGGTGCGGGTTGCGCGGCGGGCTTGGGCGCACGGGCGTCGCGGAAGGCGCGCTTGTTCAGCGAACGGAAGGGGTTGGCGTTGTCGAAATCATCGTCACGGGTGTCGGCCATGGGACGTCTCCGGGATATGTGGGCGGGGCGGGCGCTGCACGTCCGGGATGAGGGGGCGCGCCGCCGTTCCCGACGGTATGCGGGATGGTTCTGGTGGGGGATTCTCCGTGCCGGGCGGGGTGGTGTCAAGGCCCGCCCGGTGTCGGCAGTGGCCCCCGGCCCGTTACATGGTGTTACCTGTGCGCCACCGACCGCGCATTGTCCACGGGCAGACGAATGTGGTACTCGCCAGCGCAACGGAGGTTCTCATGACCACATTGCATTCCCCGCGCCGTGTGGCGCGCGTTCTGCCTGCTCTCATGCTGCTGCTGCTGGCGCTTTCCACCCTGCTCGCCGGGTGCGGCGCGCGCTCGTCGTTCTTTGGCGGGTCAGATCCCTTCGGAGAGGAGACCGTGTTCGGCAAGGGCCGGGACAAGGCCGTGCTGATCAACGTCAACGGCGTCATCGACAACCGCGCCAGGTCCGGCCTGTTTCGCGAGCGTCCGGGCATGGTGCAGGAAGTGGTGGCGCAGTTGCGCCTGGCCGCCGAAGACCCGGACGTGAAGGCCGTCATCGTGGGCATCGACAGCCCCGGCGGCGGTGTTACCGCCAGCGACGTTCTGTACCACGAACTGATGCGCCACCGCGAACGCACCGGCCAGAAAGTCGTTGCCCTGATGCTGGATACCGCCGCTTCCGGCGGGTACTACACCGCGCTTGCCGCCGACCGCATCGTGGCGCATCCCTCCACGGTCACCGGCAGCATCGGCGTCATCTTCCTGCGGCCCGAGGTGGCGGGGCTCATGGGCAAGATCGGCGTGCGCGCCGTGGTCACCAAGTCCGGCGACCACAAGGACATGGGTTCGCCCTTCCGCGAGGGTACCGACGAGGAACGGGCCCTGTTCCGGTCCATCATCGCCGACATGAATGAACGTTTTCAGGGTCTTGTGCGCGATCGCAGGCCCACCAGCCACGGGCACGAAGCCGCATTTGCCGATGCGCGCATCCTTACCGCCCGCCAGGCACTGTCCGCCGGGCTGGTGGACCGCATCGGCTACTTCGAGGATGCCCTGGCCGAAGCCGCCAGCCTGAGCGGAACCAGCGACCTGCGCGTGGTCACCTATCGCCGCGACCCCCTGCCGGGCGCCACCGAATACGCCACCGCCACCACCCCCGCCGGGTCCGGTCGCATGGCCCTTATCGACCTTGGCCTGCCCGGCATGGACGCCGCCTCGCGCGCCGGGTTCCATTATTTGTGGCTGCCCGAGGCCGGGATGTAGAGAGGGGAGGAAAGAATGATCGGGGGAGGGCACTTTGCGCTTTGCGGTCGCCATCCGTAAGGCTCGCAGGCTCGCCTAACGGCTGCCGCAAAGTTCTCTCCCTTCCCCCGAACCCCCATCCCCACCCTCAAACTTTTCAATTTACTGTTTTCACAGAGGTAAAGTAACCCCTGCTGCGTGATTGCAACAGGGGTACAAAGGACCAAATGAAAAGTTTGGGAGGTTGGGGGTCCGGGGGAAGGAACCTTTTGCGGCAGCCGTTAGGTGAGCGCAACGCGCGAACCTTACGGATGGCGACCGCAGCGCGCAAAAGGTTCCTTCCCCCGGTTGCTTTTGTAGCTACCCCTGCGGCGCGTCCGCTTCCACCAGCGCATCCACGATGGTGCGCAGCACGGTGGCGGCGGGGCGGTCGGGATGCGAGGCGATGTAGATGTTGCCCTCGTCACCCGCGCGGACGATTTCCGGGTCCAGCGGCACCGCACCCAGGAAGGGCACGTTCATTTCCCTGGCCAGGCGTTCGCCGCCACCCTGTCCGAACAGCGATTCCACATTGCCGCACTTGGAGCAGACGATGCCGCTCATGTTTTCGATGACGCCCAGCACCGGCACGTTCAGGTCTTCGCAGAAGCCCAGCGAGCGGCGCACATCGTCCACGGCCACGGCCTGCGGCGTGGTGACGATGAGCGCACGGGCCGCGTCGCCCAGCAACTGGAGCACGGACAGCGGCTCGTCGCCGGTGCCGGGGGGGCAGTCCACCACCAGAAAGTCCAGCTCGCCCCAGGCCACGTCGGACAGCAGCTGCTTGATGAAGCCCATCTTCACAGGGCCGCGCCAGATCACCGCCTGACGGCCGTCAGGCAGGAAGAAGCCCAGCGACATGACCGAGAGCGAAACGCCCTCGCGCCACTGCACGGGCTGGATGGTGTCGCCGTCCACGTTGGCCTGGGCCGCGTCCAGCTTGAGCAGGCGGGGGATGGACGGGCCGTGCACGTCCACATCCAGCAGGCCCACGCGCTTGCCCGCAAGGGCAAGGCCGGCGGCGATGTTGGCGGCGGTGGAGCTTTTGCCCACGCCCCCCTTGCCGGACATGACCACGATGGTGTTGCGGATGTGCGACAGGGTGGCCTGCAGGCGGGCCTCTTCGGCCTGTTGTTCCGGGGTGGGACCGCCGCACCCGCCGCCGCAGCCGGAGCTTGCGGCTGGAGAGGAGGAAGAAGGGCAGCCCTCGGGATTTCCGGCGGAGCCGCAACCGGCCGCGCTGGGGCAGCCCTGACAGGAAGAAGAATCGCTCATGGGGTGTTGCCTCCGGCAATGGCATACCCCCGGCCCGTCCGGGCACGAACTGCGTGCCGGACGGGCCGGGGGGTGAATTCGGCGTCGGAACGGGGATGCTGCCCGACGTATGCAACTGTAACCACGCGCCAGCCATGCCGCAAGCCCGTGGGGGAAATGTTCCGCTTGCCGCTACCCGCGCTTGGCGGCCCGGGCCGTGCGCAGCCAGTCGTACCAGCCTTCAAGCCCTTCGCCGCTGCGGCAGGACATGGGGAAGATGGTCAGTTCCTTGTTCAGGTGTGTGGCAAAACGCTTGGCCCGTTCCACGTCAAAGTCCACGTAGGGCAACAGATCCACCTTGTTCAGCAGCATGACCTTGGAAAGATTGAACAGCAGCGGGTATTTTTCGGGCTTGTCGTCGCCCTCGGTCACGCTGAGCAGGGCCACCTTGTGGTCTTCGCCGCAGTCGAACTCCACCGGGCAGACAAGGTTGCCCACGTTCTCGATGAACAGGATGTCGATTTCCGCGAGGTCGAAGTTGGACAGCGCCTCGAGGATCATGTTGCTGTCCAGGTGGCAGCCGCCGTCGGTGTTGATCTGCACGGCCTTGGCCCCGGTGGCGGCCACGCGGCGGGCGTCGTTGTCGGTTTGCAGGTCGCCTTCGATGACCGCCATGCGGAACTCGCCGCGCAGGTCCGACAGGGTGCGTTCCAGCACCGAGGTCTTGCCCGCGCCGGGCGAACTGATCATGTTCAGGACCAGAATGCCGTGCCGGGCAAACAGGCCTTTCAGTTGCACGGCCATCTTGTCGTTGGCTTCCAGCACGTTCCTGACCACGGGTATTTCCACGCTAGCCCCCTATTCTGCTTCGATGTGTTCGACGTACAGTTCGCGCCCGGCCAGCACATGGTGCCCGGCCTCCTCGCCGCAGGCGGGGCAGGGCGCGAACAGCAGTTCCTTGCCCTGCGGCTCGAACTCCTTGCCGCAGCCGCCGCATTGCAGCTTTACCGGGGCCATGGCCAGTTCCAGCTTGGCGCCTTCGAAGTCGGTGCCGATGGTCATGGCCTCGAAGGCGAATTCCATGGCCTCGGGTACGAGGTTGGCCAGCGCGCCGAAGCGCACGCGAACCAGCAGCAGCCGGGTTGCGGAGTGCTTGGCCAACTCTTCCTGAACGATGGAGATGACGCTGGATGCGACGGACATTTCATGCATCCGGCATGGATAAAGGAAAAGCCCCGGCGCGTCCAGTTGGGGACGCGGCAGTGCGAGTAGTGCTTGCCTGCCGCTGTGTGCCCGGTCCCGCCTTGATCCGTCTGGCCTCGCCCGCCCCTGTCGGTTCTGTCGGTTCTGTCGGTTCTGTCCGGGCTTGCCGTAGCCTGTCGCACAGGGGCGGTCACGATCTGGCAGGACCGGGCACCCGCGGTCAGTCCCAAAAGGGGCAGGCAGAACCCGCCGGGCGCAGACAGGACAGGCCGGGACGGCAGCGTACCCGGCGGGCGCGTTGCCGCCTCCGTCCCGCATGTCTCGGCCCGTTTGCAACGCCAGAGAAAAAGGGTACATCTGGGCCCGGCGCGCCTGCGTCATGCGGCGTGCCGTGCCGCCACAGGAGCAGATATGGAAACCGGCATCTTCAAGGGCGTCTATTCCAGCGTCGCGCCGCGCCAGGCAGGCAGGCCAGGCGGCGTGCCGGGGCGCAACGCCGCGCGCAAACGCTACTGGTTCGTGTGGGAGCACGACGCGGGCGGCTATGTGGTGCAGCCCCTGTCGGCCAGCATGGAGCCCACGGGCGAGCGCCGCGCCGTCAGCACGGCGGAACTGGCGCGCAGCTACGCCTTCGAGCCGGACATCCTTGCCGTGCCGATCAGGACGGCGCCCATGGCCGCCGCCTACGGAGAGCGCGAGGAGGCAGGCCGGGGCGTGGCCTCTGCCCGGGCCGCGTCAGGCTGGAAAGATACGGTCAGTCCGGCCGGTCAGGCCACTCCGGCCAAGTTGGCGAGTCCGGCCAGTGACGGCCCCCGGACCTCCGGCATGGCTGCCGGGCGCGATGCGGTCCGCCGTTCCGGAGACATTGCCGGGCACGAGGTGGGCGCGCAGACCGAGCGTGCGCTGCGGGCGGACTTTGCCACCGCGTTGGCCCAACTGCGGCGCGGCGAACGCGACCGCGCCGTGCGTGCGTTGGAGCGGCTGGCCGAGACTCCCGGCGAATTCGTGCCCGCCCATCGCCACATGTTCACAGATTTCGGCATCAACCTGCGCAAGAGCAAGCTGCCGCGCGTCGCCATACGGCATCATCTGCGCGCGCTGGACCTTTCGCCGGACGACAGCCACGTGCATTTCAACATCGCCCGTGCCTACTACGACATGGGCGATATGGACCGGGCGGAACGACACCTGCGTGCATCGCTGGACCTGACCCCCGACCTCGACCCCTCGCGTCGCTTTCTCGACTTTCTGCTGGAGCGGAAGGACGGCGCCGCCAACGTTGATGGGATGGCCCCCAAGGCCGCCCGGTAAGGAGACTTTCGAGAAATGAACAAAACCATCGCCATGCTGATCCCCTCCGTCGTGTTGTTCGCCATGGCGCTCATCCTGTTCAACCATTTCGGTTCCGGCGACGAAAAGCCCGCCCCGGTGGAGGGGCCCTCCGTGCAGGCTCCCATGCAGACCCCCGCGCAGGGTCAGCCCCTGCCGGGGCAGCCCGCACAGCCGGGCCAGCCCGGCATGCCCTACTTCGAGCAGGGCGGGCAGGGCGCCCTGGCTCCCGGCCAGG
>NZ_VRYY01000538.1 GCF_015731765.1 Nitratidesulfovibrio oxamicus | reverse complement strand
CACCCGGCGCTGCCGGGCGGCCACAAGGGCCAGCACCGTGCCCGCCAGCCCCAGCGCGAAAGCGCCGGTGGCCAGCCCGTGCCCGCCCATGAACAGGCGCGTCATGGGGCCGGGCAGGCTGAACAGAAACCACGTGCCCAGCACGAACTGGGCGTAGGTGGCGTGGGTGAACCACCTGAGGCCCTCGGTGATGCGCAGTTCCCAGTCCTGCGGCCCCTGCGGGCCGGAGGCCACCGGCCCGCCCGCCTTTTTCAGCAGTCGCGCGCGCCCGGCAATGAACAACCCGCCCACGGCCACCGCGCCCACCACCATGTGCAGATAGCGCGGCACCAGCGAAGGTTCGCCCCAGTTCAGCAGGGTGCCGCCCGGCGAGGCGGCGTACCCGGTCCAGCGGGCCGGGTCCAGCATGAGGGTGGCGTTGTTGGTAAGCACGAAGGCGTTGACGAGCAGCAGCGCCACGCTGATGCCCGCCACCAGGGTGCGGCGCGGGCCGAGCACGGCGTGCCCAAGGCCATACAGGTAGAAGCCGTAGTAGGCCATCATCACGAAGCCCACGATCCCCAGCCACCACACGGCCATCAGGATGGAGCTGGGGTAGATGAACTGCCCGTACAGCACCTGCAGGAACAGCAGCGGCGGCACCCCGAAGTTCACGGCCAGGGCCATGGCGCGCGGCACCCAGGCCGCCGTCTCGCGGATGTCCGTGTTGACCTGGTCGCCCGGCGCGAACGGCGTGCGCAGCGAGCGGAACAGGGTGATCACACCCGTGCCCAGCACCACGTTCATAAACAGCAGGTGCACCACGAAGGTGAGCAGCAGTAGCGCCTGGAACCATCCCCACGGCCCCGGTATGGGGTCGGGTACGGGCACCAGCGCGGCGGGCGGCAAAGCCGGGGTCATTCCGGTTTCCTCCTGGGTTCGACAACTGTACGCCGGGGTTTCCGCACTGCGCGGGTCGAGGCGGCTCACCATGACGCCAGCGTAACACTATCTCAAAAAAAGTATGCTGCCAGCGCGCAGGAGCTGGCATGAATATTTCCATTGTTCCTCAATTTCCTTAACGAAGCAAGCAGTTCCGATGAAAAATCAGCCCACGCGGCGGCTGGCCCCATCCACACGTTGAATAACGCGCCGTGGCGGCGTATAGGGTGAAGTCCGGCCTACGGCAGGATCACGGCCCGCACATGCCCAGCCCATGCCGGCGCGTTCCGTCGCATGCCCGACTCGGCAGACCCGGGCCGAACATGCGCCGGGCACCGCCAACAGCAACTCCACAGGATGCAGACCACCATGCTTCATGCCCCCATGCGCCTTCCGCTTCGTGCCCCCCGCCGTCTGACCATGCTGCTGGTCCTGCTGGGCCTGGCCGTGCTTGCCGGGCTGGTCCCTGTATGGCGCGGCATGCCCGCCCCGCGCACCGCGCTGGCGGCCCAGGCAACGTCCCAGCCCGCCGATGCCGCCCTGCC
>NZ_VRYY01000537.1 GCF_015731765.1 Nitratidesulfovibrio oxamicus | reverse complement strand
TGGCCCCGTGGCTGGGCGCGCTGGTGGCCGTGTATTTCGCCTGGGCCGGGCTGGCCCTGGGCAGCCTGCTGCGCGAAGGGCGGCGCACCCTGCATGCCATCGAACACGGGACGCTGGACGAGGCCCGCACGGCGGTGTCCATGCTGGTCAGCCGCGACACGGCGCAACTGGATCGCCCGGACCTGCGCCGCGCGCTGGCGGAAACGCTGGCCGAGAATTTCAACGACGGATTCGTGGCCCCGTTCTTCTGGCTGCTGCTGGGCGGCCCCGCCGCGCTGTGGGCCTACAAGGCGGTGAGCACCATGGATTCCATGTGGGGCTACCGTACGGACCGCTGGCGAGACCTTGGCCGGGCCTGTGCCCGGCTGGATGACGTGCTGGCGTGGTTGCCCGCGCGGCTGGCTGTCTTTTTTCTGTGGCTGTCCGCGCCGCTGGTTCTGGCGGGCAAGGGGGCGCGCGGGGGCCCGGGCGGGACGCACGGTGGCTGGCAGGGCTTCGGTCCCATGGCCCGCGATGCGCGGAGCATGGAATCGCCCAACGCGGGCTGGCCCATGAGCGCCGCCGCGTGGCTGCATGGTGCGCCCATGGGAGGGCCTACCCCCTATTTCGGGGCGGTGAAGCACAAGCCGGTGCTGGGGCCGCGCATGGATGCGAACGGGGGGTGTTGCACTGTCGCGAATGCCTGCGACACCGCCTCCTCGTCCGCCTCCGCGTCTGCTCTCGCATGCGCCCCCCCTCCGGCATGGGATGCCGAGCGGCTGGAGGGGCTGCTGCGCCACCTGCGCGTGGCCGGGCTGACGGCGGCGGTCTGCCTGTGGGCCGGGACGTTGCTGTTGCGCGTGCTGGCGTAGCGGGCAGGACGGGATAGGGCTGGACTGGGCGGGTCCGATCAGGGCCGACCGGGGCCGATCAGGGCGACCGGGTCCGATCAGGGCCGACCGGGGCTGGCTCGGCCAGAACAGGGTTGGGCCGGGCAGGGTCCCGGGCAAAAGACCATCGACCGGAAATGCAAAGGGAGGCGCTTCGCAAAGTTCCTCCCTTCCTTTTGGCATTCGTCCTTCTCGTGCTCCCGTCAGGGCAACTGCCGTCAACGCAACTGGCTGTCCTTGCTGCCCTTGCGGTTGTACAGCGAAACAGTCTGGCGGTCCCGGTCGGCCTCCTGCTGGCAGGGCACGCACAGGCGCACGCCGGGCAGGGCCTTGCGCCGGGCTTCCGGAATGGGGTCGCCGCACTCCTCGCAAAAGTCCAGACCCGGCCCCCTGGGCAGGCTGTCGCGTGCCCGTTGCACCTCGTCGGCGATGGAGTCGCGTATCTGATCGTTGACGGCGTTGTCGCCCGCCCATCCGGTGGCCACGGTGTCTCCTCGCGCGGGGTGGTTCGTCGCGCATGGCTCGTTTGTAATGCCCGCGTCCGCGCCGTCAAGGGGGCGGCGCAGTCAGGGGGGTGGCGCAGTCAGGGGGGGCGCAGCCAGGGGC
>NZ_VRYY01000536.1 GCF_015731765.1 Nitratidesulfovibrio oxamicus | reverse complement strand
CGGGCGACACCTCGCCGTGGGCGCTGCTGTTGCTGCTGCGGGCCACCGGCGTCACGCCGGAAACCGCCACCCTGTTCCCCAACCCGTTCCTGCCGGATGCCGAGACCGGGGCGCTGCGCCGCTGGCGCCGCCTGTTCGCCGGGTGCGTGCCCGTGGCACTGCCCGATGCGTTGCCCGATGCGCATCATGACGCGTTGCCCGACGCGCATCATGACGCGGGGGACGGTGCGCACGAAGTCGCGCCCCATCATCCCAGCCTGGGCGTGGGTGCCATCCTGCACCCCGCAGAGCCGGACCTGCCCGCCTTTTTCGCCCAGATACCCGGCTGGGTGCGCGAAGTGGCCGTGGTGTGGGATGGCGCGCCGCCCGCTTTCGACCCGGTCCCATTGTGCCCGGTGCCGCTGCACCAGGCGGTGCGCCCGCTGGGGGGCGACTTTTCCGCCCAGCGCAACGCCATGCTGGGGCTGTTGTCCACGGAATGGTGCCTGTACCTCGACGCCGACGAGCGGCTGTCGCCCCGCACCTGGGCGTTGCTGCCCCGCCTGATGGCCGTGCCCGGCACCGGGGCCTGGCTGCTGCCCCGCGCCACCGCCTACCCCGACGCGGATCACCTGCGCGTAGGCTACGGCCTGTGGCCCGACGTGCAGTTGCGGCTGTTCCGCCTCATGCCGGGGGTGTGCTTCCGGGGTGCGGTGCACGAACGGGTGGTGGGGGTACACGGCCACACCTGCCTGCTGGCCGATGCCTGGATCGACCATCTGAGCTGGACCGCCAAGGACCGGGACGCGCTGACCGAGCGCCTGCGGGTGTTCAATGCGGCAGGCACCGGGCAGGCAGCGCCGTCTCCGCCGGGCGGGCTGCACCGGCTGAGCAAGGAATATCCGGCCCTGCCCCGGCGCCTGTTCGCCCATGCCGGGCTGGTCTCCGCCGATAACGGGCAGACAGCCGGCAGCAGCGCGCAACACCACGTTCCGGAGGCAGGCCCGCACCGCCGCCATCTGGCCCTGCGCCTGCCCCTGTCCCCATGAGCGCGGCCCCCGGCCACGGCCTGTGAACCGGCGAAAAACCAACGGCAACCCGCCGCGCAGCCCCGTGCGGTACGGCACGGAACCGTACGGGACGGGGCCCAACTTGATTTGCGCTGCCCAATGCCCTACACTGTGCATATGCAAGGAAGCAAAGGATTTCCCATGATTATACGCTGCCCGGAATGCCAGTTCGAACGAAGCATCGACAGCAGCAAGATTCCGTCCTCGGCCGCCATCGCCACCTGTCCCAAGTGCCGTCACCGGTTTCGTTTTCGTGCCCTGGCATCCGATGAAACCCCGGACGTATCCCCCGCCGGACACGCCGCGCAGGCCCCGCAGGCTGGAGACATGACCGTTCGCCGCGCGCCGGATGATGCGGCGCCCGGCGCCCTGCCCCATGCCGGCCCCGCCATGGGGCAGGACGAGGACGACGAGCTTCCCGCCGCGTT
>NZ_VRYY01000535.1 GCF_015731765.1 Nitratidesulfovibrio oxamicus | reverse complement strand
GGGCGGGGTGGGGTGGCTCCCGGCCCGGCGCGGGCGCGGGGGCACGGGGGCGGACGGCAGGTGCGGGGCTGTCGGGAATGGTCGGGTTGCTCGGATTGGCGGGTATCAGGAATGGCCGAAAGGGCGAGAGGCGGAACGGCAGATGGACCGAGGGGGGCAAGGCTCGAAAGGTCGCACACCTTGAGTCTGCTTGTACCACCGTTGGCTGACGGTGGGCAATGGCTTGCGTCGGACTGGTGCATGACGGTCGCGTGTCGGGCCGGAGCATCGGGGACGGCAGGCATTGTCCGCGCAGGCACCGGCCTGACCGCGCAACGCAACGCGCCCCCGGTGAAGGGGGCGCGTGCGGGAAAACCGCCATCATGGCGGCGAACGATGCGGCTGCAAACGGCAGTGCGGGACGCATCGTCGAAGTTCGGTTTACCTGCCCGGATTCAGGCCGAGCATGGCGTCGGAAGCCGGTTCCTGCGCACGGGGCTGGCCAGTGGAGGGTGCGGACACGGAACCGGGCATCCTGTGCTGACCGCCATTCTGCACCATGTGCTGGCCGTTCCCCATCATGTGGCGGCCATTCTGCATCATTTGACCCATGTTGGCGGCCATGGTCGCGTGGCGAGCCTGCATGGTGGCGGAGCCGGAGCAGGACTGCATGCCCATGGAGGTGGAGGAAACGTTCTGCGCGGCCAGTGCGGCTCCGGCGGTAATGGCCACCAGGGCCAATGCGGCGGGAAGGATGCGGGTAATCTTCATGATGAACTCCTGTGAGTGATTTCCGTTGCCGGATGATGCATTCTGTATGGCAAACGGTGTGCCAAAGGAGTAATTGTATGAAATTGGCGATGTTGTGCTGTTTCTGTGTGTGATGGTTGCTGTTCTGGCGGATACTTTTTGGACAGATCGCTGTTGTATGACTGTAAAACATTGAAACAGCTGTATGAATTTTTGTCAGTCGTCCTAAGGGATGGGCGTAGCGGAGCAGTTGTGCAGGATCGTTGCAACGTCAGGAGCATTGATGAAGCAGCGACAGCGGGCATGCGGGTGTGCATGGCGTGACTACGCAACGCAACGCGCCCCCGGTGAAGGGGGCGCGTACGCCGCGAGGCGGAACCGTGGGGCCGGCGAGGAGGAGGTGTCGGCCCCACGGGGGAATCCTGATGTCTGCCGTGGAAAGCCTGGGCGGGTCCGACCGGTTTTTCGGCCAGTCAGGCCAATCGGGCCAGTCAGGCCAATCCGCCCAAGCGGGTCAGTCCGGTTGCATGGTCCAGTGGCGCGTCTTGCCGCCCTAGCTGTGGCGGACCGGCGCCTTGCCGTCAACACCCGGCATCATGTGTCCGGCGCCGCCCGGCGCGGCGTCCACGTTCCCCATATTGCCGTGCCCGTCCTTCATCATCTGGCAGCAGCCGCAGCCCTGCATGGGGGCGGGCCGGGCATCGCCGGGGGCCTTGTCCGCCGGTGCGGAGGTTGCCGGGGGCGCGGCGTGGGCGTC
>NZ_VRYY01000534.1 GCF_015731765.1 Nitratidesulfovibrio oxamicus | reverse complement strand
GCCGCGCCAACGAGACGACCGCATGATCGCCACGAACCCGGCGCGCGCAGGCTCCCCCTCGCCCGCCAGACCGCATGTCCACACCCCTGACGCCGCGCGCACCGCGGCGCACGGCGGCTCGTCCCCGGAAGAAATGCCGCCTGACGAAATGCCGCCTGACGAAATGCCGCCCGACGAAACCATTCCAGCCGTTGCGCACCATGGCGGCGCTTCATCCGCAGGGACACCCCGGCGCCCACAAGAGCCCGTCATCCCCGTCCCGTCCCCCGTGCCGGGGGTGGCCATTGCCGACGTGTTCACCCTGTTCCAGCCGCTGGTTTCCGTGCGCCGCCACGCCGTGGTGGGCATGGAAGCCCTGAGCCGGGGCCGCGTGCCCGGCGGCGCGGTGATGCCGCCCGACCTCATGTTTTCCACCGCCGCCGCCAGCGGCAGCGCACTGGAACTGGACCGCCTGTGCCGCGAGCGGGCCTTTGCCGCCTTTGCCCCGCTGGTACGCCGCAGGCCGGAACTGCTGCTGTTCGTGAACATCGACACCGCCGTGCTGCGGCGCGGCGTGGTGGGTTCCGGGCATATCCGGCAACTGGCAGAGGCCAGCCGGATCAGCCCCAACAACGTGGTGCTGGAGATCGTGGAATCGCAGGTGAACGACACCGACGCACTGATGGAGTTCGCCGCACGCCACCGCAAGCTGGGCTTTCTGGTGGCCCTGGACGATGTGGGCGCGGGGCATTCCAACCTGGAGCGCATCGCCGCGCTGAAGCCCGATGTGCTCAAGTTGGACCGTTCGCTGGTATCCGGCCTGCCCGATTCGTTCCATCGCCAGGAGGTGGTGCGGGCGCTGGTGGGCCTGGCCCGGCGCATCGGGGCCATGACCGTGGCCGAAGGCGTGGAGCACGAACGCGAGGCGGCCCTGCTGATGGACCTGGGGGCCGACGTGATGCAGGGCTTCCTGTTCGCGCATCCCTCGCCGGAAGGGGCGGTGGCCGAAGGCGGCACGGCCATGCACAACGTGGCCCGCGCCTACGCCGCGCTCACCCTGGCCCAGGTGGAGGAAGAGGAGCGCCGCGTGGCCACCCTGCGCGACGCCGTGCACCGCCTGCGCGAGGACCTGCACCACGCCTGCCCCGGCGACTTCGACATGCTGCTGGCCCGATACCTGAACGCGGAATCGGCCCTCGAATGCCTGTACGTGCTGGACGGCGCGGGCCGCCAGGTGTCGGACACGGCATGCAACCCCTACCGGCTCTCGGCCAGCAGGCGGTTCATCTACCAGCCCGCGCGGCGCGGCACCGACCATTCGCTGAAGGAATATTTCCTGCCCATGCGCAGCGGCATAGAGGAATGCCTGACCGCCCCGTACATTTCGCGGGCCTCGGGCAACCTGTGCGTGACCCTGGCGGTGCGTTTCACCGATGCCACGGGCGCGCCCCACGTGCTGTGCGCCGACGCGGGCCGCCCAGACCGCAGGCGGCGCGGCGCGTAGCCGCC
>NZ_VRYY01000533.1 GCF_015731765.1 Nitratidesulfovibrio oxamicus | reverse complement strand
CCCCGGCGTATCCGCCCGCCCCGCCCACGCCCGCCGCCCCCAGGGCCACAGCCGACCGCAGTTCCAGCGGCAGGTGTTCCGGCCCGATGTCCCCATCCGGGGCCAGCAGGGCCAGCCGCTCCACCAGGTTCTTCAGTTCGCGCACGTTGCCCGGCCACGGGTAGCCGCTCAGCCCCGCCTCGGTCTCCGGGCGAAAGCGCATGCCGTGCCGGTGGTACTTCTCTGCGTAGTGGGCAAGAAAATGCCGGGCCAGCGGCACGATCTCCTCGCGCCGCGCCCGCAGCGGCGGCAGCGACACCGGGATCACGTTCAGGCGAAAGAACAGGTCCGCCCGGAACCGCCCCTCGCGCACCATGTCCGGCAATTCGCGGTTGGACGCGGCAATGATGCGCGCCTGGAACGGAATGTCCCGCTGCCCGCCGATGCGCCGGTACTTGCGCTCTTCCAGCACCCGCAGAAAGTCCGCCTGGTTGGCGGGCGGAATCTCTCCCACCTCGTCCAGAAACAGCGTGCCTTCTCCGGCAAGCTCGAAACACCCCTGACTGGTGCGGTGCGCGCCGGTAAAGGCCCCCTGCTCGTGCCCGAAGAACTTGTCCGCGAACAGTTCGCCCTCGTGCACGCCGCAGTTCACGGCCACGAAGGGTTTTCGCGCCCGCACGCTCATGTCGTGGATGAGCCGCGCAAACAGTTCCTTGCCGGTGCCCGTTTCGCCGTGGATCAGGATGGGGGCGTCCGACGAGGCCACCTGCACCGCCAGCTGTTTCAGGCGCAGCATGTCCCCGGACAACAGGAGAAACCCTGTTCCGTTCTGCAACGTTTCGAAATGAGGACCTTCCTGGCCATCGCCCGGCAATTTGTTGCCGGTATGCGGAAAATTTCTGCCGTCCATGTGCGTGAACTAGGCCTTTTCCCTATGTTTGGCAAGCGCTCATTGATGGCACGAAACTTGTTACAGCTATCACAAACTCAGGCTCAGCCAGGCCAACAACCGGATTTCCCGTGTGTTGCTGGCAAACTGGACGCAACGCGCGCCGCAGCACCGGGCAGGAAGGCCAAATATCCCCCCGGATTGCGGACCGTGATGGCGAGTTGTTGTTTCATCAATGTTTCAATGTTTCAAAAGGGGACATTACCGACATGAACACCGCTACCAAAGTCAGGTTCTGGGGCCCGGCGGTCCTTGCGGTCCTGCTCGTGCTGTGCTGGGCCCTTCCCGTGCTGGCGTCGGGGGGCGACGTTGCCTCAGCAGCCGCCGCAGCCATGCCGGCGGACGGCCATCCGTGGTGGTTCTGGCCCACGGCGCTGCTGTTCTTCTGTTTCATTCTCGGCATCATCGCAGTGCTTGCCGGCGTGGGCGGCGGCGTGCTGTTCGTGCCGCTGGTCAGCGGATTCTTTCCGTTCCACCTCGACTTCGTGCGCGGCGCGGGCCTGCTGGTGGCCCTGGCGGGCGCGCTGGCGGCCGGCCCCGGCCTGCTGAAGCGCAACCTGGCCAG
>NZ_VRYY01000532.1 GCF_015731765.1 Nitratidesulfovibrio oxamicus | reverse complement strand
CACCCTTGGCCAGCGCCTTGCCGGGGCCGCTCGCTCCAGCGCGCTGGGTAGCGGCGGGGCGCAGGGCGTGCGCCGCGACGACCTGGAATTCATGAGCGAGGTGGACGCGGCCCTGCACCGCAAGGGACATCCGCTGGCCTTCGTGCTGTCCGCTTCGTTGGGGGTGTTCTTTCTGGTGTTCATCGTCTGGGCGGCGTTTGCCCCGCTGGACGAGGTGACGCGCGGCCAGGCCCAGGTCATCCCTTCGCAGCGCATCCAGGAAATCCAGAACCTGGAAGGCGGCATCATCAGTGAAATATTCGTGCGCGAAGGGCAGATCGTGGAAAAGGGCGCCGTGCTGGTGCGCCTGGACAACGAATCCGCCGCCAGCTTTTTCCGCGATGCGGTGGCGAAATCGTACGAGCACACGGCCGCCATCGCCCGGCTGGAGGCGGAAATGGCGGGCAAGGAACCGGTGTACCCGCAGGAAGTGCTGCAGAATGCCCCGCAGGTGGTGGCCGACCAGACCTCCATCCACAACGCGCGCAAGCGCCAACTGGAACTGGAACTGAGCGTGCTGGAAAGCCAGCTTACGCAGAAGCGCCAGGAAGTGGATGAAATGGTGGGGCGGCAAGGACAATTGGGCGCCAGCCTGCGCGTGGCGCAGGAACAACGTGACATAGCCCGTCCGCTGGTGGAAAAGCAGATATATTCCAAGGTGGACTACCTGAGCCTTGAGCAGCGCGTCATTCAGTTGCGCGGCGACATCAGTTCGCTGGCCGTGAACATCCCCAAGGCGCGCAGCGCGGTGCACGAGGTGGAGCAGCGGTTGTCGCACCGCAAGGCAGAGGTGCGCTCGCAGGCGGTGGAGGAAATCAACAAGCGCCGCGTGGAGCTGAATTCCCTGCGCGAAACCCTGTCCGCCGGGGAAGACCGGGTGACCCGTACCGACCTGCGCGCCCCGGTGCGCGGTACTGTGAAACGCATCATCATCAATACCCAGGGCGGCGTGGTGAAGCCGGGCGAATCGATTCTGGAACTGGTGCCGCTGGATGACTCCCTGCTGGTGGAGGCGCGCATCCGCCCGGCGGACATCGCCTTCCTGCATCCGGGCCAGAAGGCCATCGTCAAGATCACCGCCTATGACTTTTCCATCTATGGCGGGCTGGAAGCGGGGCTGGAACAGATCAGCGCAGACACCATAGAGGACCGCAAGGGCGAGTTCTACTACCTGGTCAAGCTGCGCACCAAGAAAAACGCCATCACCTATCGCGGCGAAAACCTGCCCATCATGCCGGGCATGACCGCCACGGTGGACATTCTTACCGGCAAGAAGACGGTACTTGATTATCTGCTGAAGCCCATCCTGAAGGCGCAGCAGAATGCCATGCGGGAGCGTTGATGCGAATTGGGGCCAGGGGCGTGGGAACCGGCGCGGCCAATGCGCCGAATCTCCCCGGCCCGCCGGATGCGGCGGACCGGGCCGGGGGGGCGCGTGCGCGCCGTGAACCCGGC
>NZ_VRYY01000531.1 GCF_015731765.1 Nitratidesulfovibrio oxamicus | reverse complement strand
CCGGTGTCGTGGCGTCCGGCGTGGTGCGCGGGCGCGGCTGCGGGCGGTTTGCGCTGTGCGCCGCCCGGATCGTGAGTACTCGGAATCGGTGGAAGCGGGCGGGCACGTGGCCGGCCGGGCTTTCCGGTGTTCGGGGGGCCGCTGGTGGTCCTGCTGATACGGGGGACCGGGGCGGCTGGAAGCACCATTGCGGTGCGGCCTGTCAGGCTGTTGCGGCTTTCCGCCCGCACGGTGGGAGTGCGGCTGGGGCCTGTTTGCGGACGGTTCTGCCTGCCGTGGCGGCATGCTGCGGTGCCGTGCTGTCAGTGCCGTACCATTGCGCCGTGTCAGCGAAAGCGCATGTGGCGCAGGAACGCGGCGGAAAAATCGCTGGCGGCGGTCAGGTCCACCACGCGGCAGCCGGTGCGCCATGCATTGATGCGCGCGCGCAGTTCGGGCCGCAACAGCAGCAGTTCCGCCCCGCGCAACGAGGCGTTGCCCACGGCCCGCGTGCGCCCGGCCACCCCTGCGGGCAGAAATCCCAGTGTTTCGAGGTCATCGGGGCGGGCGTGCTCGCCCAGCGCCCCGGCAAGATACACGGCGTCCAGCGCCGTTCCGGGCATGTCTGCTTCCGCCAGCAGGCGTTCGTAGGCCAGGGAGAAGGCGGCCTTCACCTTCAGCACCTCTTCTATGTCGCCCGCTGAAAGATGCAAGCCCCCGGGAAGGGGCAAGCGCCGTTCGCCGCGCACCTCGACCAGTGATGCGGCAAGGCGACGCGCCAGCGGGGAATGCGGTTCCATCACGAAGCGACCGTCTTCGTCAAGCAGCCCGGCGCGCAACAGCACCCGGAGCAGCGAAAGATAGCCCGTGCCGCACAGGTGGGTGGGGGCGGCGGGGGTGCCGTCGTCTTCCGACAGCACGGTGGGCACAAGCCCGGCGGGGCCGAGGGTGAACGAGGCAATGGCCCCCGGCTGGGCCACCCCGCCGCAGGACAGGCCGATGCCCTCCAGCGCGGGGCCAAGAGCCACGCTGGTCACCAGCGCGCTGTCCGGCCCGGTGGCCAGCACGAATTCCCCGTTTGTGCCCAGGTCAGCCAGCAGGAAGGGAAAGCGGGGCGATGCGGCGGGGGCCGGGGCGGGCCCTGCGGCCTGCAATGTGCTGGCCGAGGCGCCTGCATCGGTCACGGCGGCCAATCCGCCGTACAGCAGCGCGGTCATGCCTGCCCCCACGTCGCCGCCTACGAAGGGCGCGGGCTGCGGGGGAATCCATACCTCCGGCCCGTCGGCCCCGTCGGCCCCGTCGGCCCCGTCGGCCCCGCCGGTCGAGCCGGGCAAGTCTGCCAGTCCGGGCAGGATTTCCACAGTGCCGCCCGCATAGTCCAGCCGGTAGGGGGCGGCGGCAAGGCCGGAGACGTCCCGGCCCAGCAGGATGGCGGTCATGGCCGAGTTGCCCGCCACGCACAGTTCCCGCACCGGGCCGGGCAACCCGGCGGCGATGCGGGCCACGGCGGCCAGGGTCAGATCG
>NZ_VRYY01000530.1 GCF_015731765.1 Nitratidesulfovibrio oxamicus | reverse complement strand
CACGGCGCGGGCTTCGCGCAGGGTGGCGGCGGCGATGAGGGCGTCGTTGTTGTGCCCCACGGCCATGGCCACCAGTTCCGACAGCTGCGGATCGCCCATGCGCTCCCACCACTGGCCGTCCGGGGTGGCGGCGCTTATGGCGGCGCGGGCGGCGGCGTTTCCGCCCCCATTGCCGGAAACGTCACCGGAAATTTCGGGCCGGGCCCTTGCCGCGCTCCATTCCGTGGGTGCGGCGGGCGGTGCGGGGCGGTCGTAATCGGGCCCAACGGCGCAGCCGGACAGCATCAGGAAGGTTACCAGCACGGCGGGCACCAGCAGGGCAGGCAGCATCGAACGGATGGACAACCCTCTGCCACAGCACGAAGGGCGGGAAGGGCGGGTGCGTCGCGCCGAAGCGTGGTGCGCGTTCATGATTTCTCCTGCGGCAGGGGCGCCCCCGGCAACGTCGCGACCACCTGCCGCAGCCCGCCGGTGACGAAGGACAGGGTGTGCGCGGTGAGCAATTCCAGTGCGTCCCCCGAAAGATCCAGATCGGGGAACACCCGGCGGAAAATCTCGCGATTCAGGTACTGGCTGAGACACAGGGCGATGATGTTCATGCACGAAAGCTGGACGGACGGGTGGCTGTCCGGACGGCCCAGCAATTCGGCCACCGCCCCGCGCAGGAACATGGACTTGGGCGCTATTTCGACGCGCACCAGTTCATCCAGAAAGGGCGTGGGCCGCATCATTTCCTGGGTCATCAGCTTGAGCTGCCAGGCGGAAGGGTCCGTCGTGAGCAGGTTGGACAGCAGGTCGCGGATGATGACGCCCACCCGCTCCGCCGGGGGCATGCCCGGCGGCAGCGAGGCGCGCAGGTCCTCCGCCGTGAGAAAGCGGCGGTGCGCCTCGTGCAGGGCGGCGGCGTACAACTTGTCCTTGCCGCCGAAATGGTAGTTGATGGCCGCAGGGTTGGCCCCGGCCCGCTCGCAGATTTCCTTGCCGGTGGCACGGTCGTAGCCGTGCTCGGCAAAGACCATGCCCGCCGCATCCAGCAGGCGCTGGCGGGTGGATTCGCGGCCCTGTTCGCGACCCTGTTCGCGGCTGACGCCGTGGCTGATGCTCTGATCGGGCGACTTCTTCATGCCCATGCTATAAGATGGGCACAGGACTGGTGTCAAATTCAAAATTTAAATTTGAATTTGACTTTGGGCTTGCGCCCGGATAGGCTGACGTCACCATCCGGAAATCGACACCACTCGGAGCAGCGCATGAAGAAACGCATTCTCGTCCTCGCCGTGCTGGCGCTGTGCATGGGCGGCGGCGTGCTGGCCTGGCTCGCCCTGCGCCCCGTGCCCGACGCGGGACCGGTGGTGCTGTACGGCAACGTGGACCTGCGCCAGGTTTCCCTGGCCTTCAAGGACGCCGAACGCGTGGCCCGCGTGCTGGCCCGCGAGGGCGACCGGCTGGCACCCGGCGCGCTGGTGGCCGTGCTGGAAACGGACCGCCTGGACCGCGAAATCACC
>NZ_VRYY01000539.1 GCF_015731765.1 Nitratidesulfovibrio oxamicus | reverse complement strand
GTCTTGGGTGATGCCCGGCTGCGCGCCACCTGGGCCGAGGCCAGCCGCGCCATCGCGCCGGGCTTTTCCGCCGATGCGCGCATCAGCCGCTTCGAGGCCCTGTACCGCACCCTGCTGCAACGCCGCGGGCTGTCCGATGCCTGAAGCCGGATCGCCCCCCCCGGTCGCGCCCGCCCCGCAGACCGCTGCCCCCCGTGAATCCGCGCCTGAATCCACACCGGATTCCGCACCGCCTCAGGGCGCCCACGGCGGCGAAATCTATCGCGTGGCCCGCGAACTGGGCGTGGAGCCGAAGCACATCCTGGATTGCAGCAGCAACGGCTTCGCCCATGTGCGGGAACTGACCCGCGCGCTGGCCGAGGCCCTGCCCCACCCCTTCGAGCACTATCCGGACAGTTCCAGCACCGCCTTGCGTGAAGAACTGGCCGCCCACGAGGGACTTGCCCCAGGCAACGTCATGGTGGGCAACGGCTCTTCCGAACTCATCTGGCTGGTCCTGCGCGTGCTGCAACCCCGCCGGGTCACCTTGCTGGGTCCCACCTTTTCCGAATACGTCCGCGCCTGTGAAGCCCACGCCATCCCATGGCGGGTGCTGCATGCCGATCCGCTGCGCGCGCTGGACGCCCCCCCGCCGGGCTTCCGGGCCCCCGGCTCGCCCGATGTGGGGGACGCGCCCGATGCGGGGGGCGAATTGGTCGTGCTCTGTTCGCCGGGCAACCCCTGCCCGGTCACTGCGCCCGACCTGCCCGCCCTGGCAGCCTCCCTGTTCCGGTCGGGCTTTCGCACCGTGCTGGCCGACCTGACCTACCGCGACTTCCTGTGGGGCACCCCGGAGCACGACGCCCACCGCCACGCGGCCCTTGCCCCGGCCTGTCCGGCCTCCCTGGCAGCCGGCACGCTGCTGTGCCTGCACAGCTTCACCAAGTTTTTCCACTGCACGGGGATACGCCTGGGCTACCTGACCGGCCCCGAAAGCCTGCTGGACCTCTTGCAGTCCCGGCGCCCGCCGTGGATGGTGTCCCCCTTTGCCGAGGCCATGGGCAGGCGCTTTCTGCATGCCCTGCCGGACTACCGGGCGCACCTGGCCACCCTGCGTGCCGACCGCGCCGCCCTGCTCGACGGCCTGCGCAGCTCTGGCGTATTCGCTCCCCATTTCAGCAACGCGGGTCCCAGCTTCGTGACCTGCCGCCTGTCCGACGAGTTGCTGCGGATCGGCGTCACGACGGAAAAGGTGCGCCGCAAACTGTTGCGGCACGGCCTGCTTGTGCGTTCCTGCGACAACATACCCGGCATGCCCAGCGGCTACATAAGAATGCAGGTTCGCCGCCATGACGACAACGAACGGCTGGTGCGACACATCAGCGAATTGTCCACCTCGCTGCCTGTGACGATGCAAGAGAAACCGTAGCCGCTCCCCCCGACGCATGATCCATGCGTTGCGTCTCCCCACCACCCAAGGGGCGCCACGCATGCCCCCACCGTGCGGCGAAATGGACTTTCCGCACGATATCCCGTAACACGGGTGCGTCACCATCCGGAGCCGCGCCAACCTTCGGCCCGCCTGCCGCGCCCCTTCATGTGGGCACGGCAGCACACTCCGGCACCATCATCCTCTCGCATCCGTGGCGGTTCCCATCGTGAGCAACGAGATAAAATACACCTTTGCCCCGGCCTTCGCCCGTGCGGTCGTGGACCTGCTCGGCGCGGTGTGCCGCCCGGATCCCGCGTTTCCTGCGGCGGACGTCTTTTCGCTCTACTACGACACGCCCGCGCGCGACCTGCTGGAAGAAAAGCGCAACAGCGACTACCTGAAAACCAAGATACGCTGCCGCTGGTACGGCGCCGTGCGGGGCACGGCCATGGAGCGCGCGGTATTCCTGGAGGCCAAACGCAAGGAAGGCGCCGCACGCGACAAGGCTCGCGTGCTGCTGCCCCTGGACGGGGCCACCCTGTGGAACACCCCGCTGACGTCCCCCCTGCTGTGCCGCCTGCCGGAACACCTGGCCGAAGCGGGCATCCCCTTTCCCCGCCCCGTCTTTCCCATGTTCATCCTGCGCTACACCCGCCATCGCTTCATCGATCCGGCAACCGGAGCGCGCATTGCCGTGGACACCGGCATTCACGTGCCCCGCACCAACCCCGCTTTCATAGCCCGGCACAACCCCACGCCCCTGCCCGTGGCCGTGCTGGAGGTAAAGGGCACCCTGCGCGAATTGCCGCGCTCGCTGCACGCCGTGAGCACCTTTCACTTCCGGCGGGAGACGTTTTCCAAGTATCTTGCATGCCACGACATGTTATTCTGCTCCACCGGGATACCCGGAGGGTATACCTGTTTTGCGCCAGCCGCGCCGCCCTGCGGCCAGACCTGATCGCGCCACGTGCTGCCTGATGTGACGCCTGCCCTGCATCCGGCACAGCGCAGCGGATCGCGCGCCCCGGCACACGGCGTCACCGCACACAACCCAATACCAGTCGGCACATCCCCCAAGCACCATCGGACACCGGCCCCCCCCGATAAAGGCCCCCCCGGACAAGGCATACCCCATGGTTGAATCACTCTTCGACGTTCTCGGCAGCTCCTACCAGGCGCTGGTTTCCGTCACCGGCTTCGGCTCCAAGCAGGCGGCGGACATCGGCGCGGGCACCTTCCTGCTCGCCCTGCTCATCTCCCTGCTCACCTCGCAGTACACCGCACTGCTGTATTCGCGGTTCTACGAAAGCCGGGGAACGGGCAGCCTCGTGCACCGCAGTTTCCTGCTGCTGGGGCCGTCCATCACCGCCATCTTCATCTGCGTGCAGTTCTCGCTGCCGCTTTCCCTGGGCCTGCTGGGTGCCCTGTCCATCATCCGCTTCCGTACCCCCATCAAGGAACCGGAAGAGGTGGGCTTCATCATGGTCAACATCGCTACGGCCATCTGCTGCGCCACCCTGAACATCGTCATCCTGGCGCTGTTCCTGGGCGTGATCACCGCCGGGCTGGTGGTGGTGCACCGCTTCCGGCGGGGCCGCGTGGCCCGGCGCAGCGGCACGGCGGTCATCGCCTACCCGGCCACCGAGCGCGAGGCCGACGCGGCCCTGCTGCCCGCCCTGCGCGACAGCCTGCCGGAACTGACCGTGGCCAGCATTTCCGGCGACGGCGAACGGCGCACCCTCATCGCCACCTTCGCCCGTTCCGACGAGACCCTGGTGCAACGCCTGACCACGCTGGCCACCGGGCTCGCCCCCAGCGCGGAAATCAATGTCTATTTCGACCACGCGGCCCAGTAGCACGCAGCACGGGGGCGGCACTACGCCGCCATCCGGCCCGCGCGTGGCTGGCCCGTACGTATCCGGCCCTGCCCGCATGGCCCCCGCCCCCCGCATCCCGCTATGGGCGGCGGCACTGTTTGTTGCCGCCCTGCTGTGTGCCGGGCTGCTGCTGGAGCGCACCTCCGCCGTCCGGCAGTACCGTTTCGTGTCGCTGGACATGGCCACCAAGAAGGACGCGCTGGGTTCTCCCCGCAAGCGGCAACTGCTGGCCGAAATGGGGCTGCCCGACGTGCACGCCGTGGTCCCGGAAAACACGACCCACACCTCGGACCTGCTGGAGCAGGCCCGCCGTGATGCCCCCCACTCCCTGGTGGCCAATGGCTGGCCAGTCCTCGCCATCCGCACCGACCATGCCAGCCTGTACGCCCCCGAATCGGGCATCGTCGCCAACCCCGGGCAACGGGGCAGGGAATGGGAACGCCCGGCAGCCCTGGTCTACTACCGCGACGGCCAGGAGCGCCTGGCCACCGGTGCGGGGCTGCGCCTGCACGGCGGCGGCTCGCGCGCGCAGGGCATCTCCTACCGCCTGTACTTCCGCAAGTCCTACGGTGAAGCGGAACTTCCGGCCGACCTGTTCTTTCCCGATGCCCACGGCACCACCCGCCGACTGGTGCTGCGCAAGGAAAAGACCACCGTTCCCGGCTTCGTCAACATGCTGGGGCTGGACGTCATGGGCCTTCTGGGCGCGCAGACGCCCGGCTACTCCCCGGTGGTCTACACCCTGAACGGCAAGGACATGGGGCTGTCGCTGCTTTCGGAGCACATCTCCGTCAACCCGTGGAAGCAAAAGCTCGGGCACGACAACTTCCTGCTCTTTTCCTTCAACAACAATCGGGGTAGCAATAACAACGGGCGCAAGGAATTCGCCGCCATGCGCACCCTTTCGCTGTGGGTGCGGCACGTCCCCGCGCCGCTCACCATGCGTCAGGCCGAACGCCGCATGGACCTGCGCAGCATGTGCGCCATCATTTTCGGCTCGGTGTACCTTTCGGTGAACGACTGGAACCAGGGGGCCTGCCTGCTCGACAGGTCGCAGCCCCAACCGCGCTGGGCGCACATCGTGTTCGACCTCGACCAGGCATTCCAGAACATCACCCCCGGCCAGCCGCTGGAACAGCGTCCCGGATGGAAGTTCGCCTTCGACGAGGACAGGGCAGTGCGCATGGGGCTGTTCCTGCGGTTGTGGAAGGAATCTCCGGAATTCAAGGACTATTTCCTGAGTTACGTCACCCACGCGCTTAACCACACCCTGAACGACGCGGCGCGCGAACGGCTGTTTGCCCATTACGAAGGCATGGACCGTCTGGCTGACGACACCCTGTTCGACATTGACCTGGCCCGCCGCATGCTGGCCAACCGGGCAGAGGAAGTGCTGGAGGAAACCGTGCGCGACCTGAAGGCGCCGCGCTGGTTCACGGTACGCGTCGATGCGCCGGGCTCGGTGCGCATCGACGGTGAACCCGGCTACACCAAGTACACCGGGCGCTATTTCGAAGGCCAACGCGTGACCGTGGACCCGCCGCAAGACGACTGCGGCAGGTTCCTGCACTGGGAGGTGGACGGCGCCCGCCTTGAAGGGCGCACGCTGGACCTGCCCGTGCATGCCGCCATGCACATCCGCGCCGTGTGCGCAACAAACTGACCTGCCCCAACGGGCAACGGATACCTATACCGCGAGGCTCTCACCCCCATGGTTGAATCACTCTTCGACGTTCTCGGCAGTACCTACCAGGCGCTGGTTTCCGTCACCGGCTTCGGCTCCAAGCAGGCGGCGGACATCGGCGCGGGCACCTTCCTGCTCGCCCTGCTCATCTCCCTGCTCACCTCGCAGTACACCGCACTGCTGTATTCGCGGTTCTACGAAAGCCGGGGAACGGGCAGCCTCGTGCACCGCAGTTTCCTGCTGCTGGGGCCGTCCATCACCGCCATCTTCATCTGCGTGCAGTTCTCGCTGCCGCTTTCCCTGGGCCTGCTGGGCGCCCTGTCCATCATCCGCTTCCGTACCCCCATCAAGGAACCGGAAGAGGTGGGCTTCATCATGGTCAACATCGCCACGGCCATCTGCTGCGCCACCCTGAACATCGTCATCCTGGCGCTGTTCCTGGGCGTGATCACCGCCGGGCTGGTGGTGGTGCACCGCTTCCGGCGATGCCGCGTGGCCCGGCGCAGCGGAACGGCGGTCATCGCCTACCCGGCCACCGAGCGCGAGGCCGACGCGGCCCTGCTGCCCGCCCTGCGCGACAGCCTGCCGGAACTGACCGTGGCCAGCATTTCCGGCGACGGCGAACGGCGCACCCTCATCGCCACCTTCGCCCGTTCCGACGAGACCCTGGTGCAACGCCTGACCACGCTGGCCACCGGGCTCGCCCCCAGCGCGGAAATCAATGTCTATTTCGACCACGCGGCCCAGTAGCACGCAGCACGGGGGCGGCACTACGCCACCATCCGGCCCGCGCGTGGCTGGCCCGTACGTATCCGGCCCTGCCCGCATGGCCCCCGCCCCCCGCATCCCGCTATGGGCGGCGGCACTGTTCGTTGCCGCCCTGCTGTGTGCCGGGCTGCTGCTGGAGCGCACCTCCGCCGTCCGGCAGTACCGTTTCGTGTCGCTGGACATGGCCACCAAGAAGGACGCGCTGGGTTCTCCCCGCAAACGGCAGTTGCTGGCCGAAATGGGGCTGCCCGACGTGCACGCCGTGGCCCCGGAAAACACGGCCCACACCGCCGCGCTGCTGGAGCAGGCCCGTCGCGACGCGGACCCCGCCATGGTGGCCAGCGGCTGGCCCGTGTTCGCCGTGCGCACCGACGAGGCCAGCCTGAACGACCCGGAAACCGGCATCAACGTCAACCACAAGGAGCGGGGGCGGGAATGGGAACGCCCCGCTGCCGTGGTCTATTACCGCGACGGCCAGGAACGCCTGGCCACCGGCGTGGGGCTGCGCCTGCACGGCGGCGGCTCGCGCGATCTCGGCATCAGTTACCGCGTGTATTTCCGCAATGCGTACGGCGCCCCGGCCCAACCGGCAGACGTGTTCTTTCCGGGCACCGAAGGCACGCTGAAACGGCTGGTGCTGCGCAAGGAAAAGACCACCAGCCCCGGCTTCATCAACATGCTGGGGCTGGACATCATGGGCATGCTGGGCGCGGAAACGCCCCGGTTCGTGCCTGCCGTGTTCTCGGTAAACGGCAAGGACATGGGGCTTTCGCTGGTCAGCGAACACATTGCCGACGCCCACTGGAAGCGCAGGCTGGGGCACGACAACTTCCTGCTCTACTCCATCCGCAAGGGCAACGACCGGGCGGAATTCGCTGCTCTGCGCGAACTGTACCTGTGGATCCGCCTGATGCCCGCCCCCCTGACCATGCCGCAGGCCGAGCGCCGCATGGACCTGCGCAGCATGTGCGCCATCATCTTCGGCGCGGTGTACATGGGCGAAAACGATTGGGACCAGGGCGCCCTCCTGCTGGACAAGACCCAGCCCGACCCACGCTGGACGAATATCGCGTGGGATCTGGATCAGGCTTTCCAGCACCTGTCCCCCACCGCGCCGCTGGAACGGCGACCGGGCTGGAAATTCGCCATGGACGAGGCCAAGGCGGTGCGCATGCGCCTGTTCCTGCGCCTGTGGAAAGAAGCGCCCGAATTCAGGACCTGGTTCCTGCGATACGTGGTCGATGCCCTGAACCACACGCTGCGTCCCTCCGAACGCGAACGCATGATCGCCCCGTATGTGGCGATGGAACGACAACTGGGACGCGAGATGTTCGACCAGGACATGGCTGCGGCGATGCTTGCGGCCCGTCCCGTACAGGTCATGGAAGAAACCGTGCGCGACCTTGGCGCACCGGCATGGTCCACCGTGCACGTCAGTTCGTCCTGCCCTGTCCGCATCGACGACATGGCCGACTACACCGAGTACACGGGGCGCTATTTCATGGGCCAGACCGTGCGCCTGCATGCCACGCCGCAGGATGGCAAACGGTTTTCGCACTGGGAGGCAAACGGCGTCCGGCACAGTGGCCCGGACATGGAGCTGACCGTCGAACGCGCCACGGCCATCCGCGCCGTGTTCACCGATATCTGACGGAGCACCCGCGTACACGCCCGGCTTCCCCGTCAAACGCACAGGGGCACAGAGAGCACGGGGCCGCTTCCAGCTTGGCGGTCCTGTGCCCCCTGTGCCCCTGTGCGTTGACGGAACGGGAAACGACGGAAAAGGATCAACCCTGGCTTACGGGTGAGCGCCTCCGGCACCCAGCACGGCGTACATCTCGTCCACACCTTCCAGCAGCACCTCGCAGGCGGCGTCCAGATCGTGCGCCGAAATGGGCAGCGCGGCCAGGGCGTCCGCATCCAGCGGCTGCACGCAGTCGTCGCCGGTGCCGCCAATGCCGAAGGCCTTCACCGCCTCGTCGGCCAGGTGCACCAGCAGGGCCTCGTCACTGGCCGGGACCGTGGACGGGGCATGATGAGCCTGCACCGCGTCCACCAGCACGGGCGGCAGATTCCAGCGCCGCAGCAGCGCCGCGCCCATTTCGCCGTGGGTCATGCCCAGTTCCGCCCGCTCCGCCTCGGTCAGGCTTTCCCCCTGATCGCGGCAACGGTCCAGCACCCGTTCCGCCCCGGCGGGCCACACGGCGCAGATGGCCAGCCAGCCGATGTCGTGCAGCAGCCCGGCCACGAAGTAGCGTTCCGGATCGTCGCGGCCCATACGGGTGGCCAGGGCCTGCGCCATGAGCGCGGTGGCCACCGAATGCAGCCAGAAATCGTGCAGGTTGACCACGTGGGGAGGCCGCTCGCGAAACAGCCCCAGCACGAAGGTGCCCAGGGCCAGCGAAGTCACCCGGCGGGTGCCCGCCGCCGCCACCGCCCGGCTCACCGTTTCCACCGGCGACCGAAAGCCGAACAGCGGTCCGTTGACCAGCCGCAGCAGCGAGGCTGCCAGACGCGGATCCTTGGAAATGATGGCCGCAAGTTCCTCGTACGAGGGTTCCTCTCGCTCCATGGCGTGCTGCAATTCCAGAAACACCTGCGGCAGGGCGGGCAGGCGGGCGCGCTCGGCCAGCCCGTCCAGGTCGCCGGGAACCCATCCGGTGTTGGCCTCGTGGATCACCTCTGGCGGCAGAGGCATGCGCGGGGCGGGCAATTCGCACGAGACACCCGCGCGCAGGGTCAGGGTCAGCGCCTCCACCGCCCTGCGCCGCAGCAGCACCAACAAAGGGTGCGCCGTGCCGGAAAGCCGGAACCGCCGCGCCACCGCCTCTTCGGCCATCTCCTGCACATCGCGGGCGCAAGCGCCCTGCGCATCCAATCCCATTGCCTGCGACACAGCACCCCCCACAAGAATATCGGACACGGGATCATACACTAGCGCCTTTCTCATACGCCAATTGCCACCGGACGCAAATACCAGCGACCGACGACTCGGTGGATGAGGCAATTCCGGACGCAGTGGGACACCGGGAGACTCCGCGGGACACCGGCAGGACACCGTCCGCCCCGGCGTACGTCCGGCTGGTGGGGTGGTGCGCCAACCGGTGCACCAATTGGCACACGTACCCGTACGGGGGGGCGCAGCCACTTGCAGTTCGTGCGTTCCCCCTGAAAATGCCAAAACCCCGGTGAGGGGAACACCGGGGCTTTGTCGGAATGAAGCGACTGAATCATAAGTCCGGGCACGAGGGAATGCGCGGACTCGGCACCGAAAAGAACGGCAGCACCGTCTTTCATGACGCCATCAAGCACAACCCGTGCCAGACACGTGACGATGGCCCGATCCGCGGCTGACAAGGGTTTGCCGCAAGCGACGACAAGCGGCAATCCGACGAATTTTCGTTGTTGACGAAATTTCGTAACGATATATCGTAGGCACGCCCGCACGCGGTACTCCACGCCGCGCACAGGTCCGGCGCTGCCCGGCAATTCCCGCAATCCGCCCAATCCCTGAGGTTGCCATGTCCCCCACGTCACCCATGTCCGCCCCATCTGCGGACAACCCGTCCCGCCAGCCCGCGCCCGACGCCATGGAACCCACCCTGGCCCATTCGGTGCTCCAGCAGTTCGACATCAGCCCGTTCCTGGACATGATGCTCAACGTGGCCCAGGAACGCACCGTGGAAGGGCTGCTGGAACTGACCCACCGCGTCAACCGGGGCACCCACGTCATGTGCGGGTGCATCTGGTTCGTGGATGCGCCGCCCCCGGCGTCCGGCGCCGCCTCCGGCTCCGGCGAGGGCGACCATGTCCTGCGCCTGATGACCGTGGCAGGGCACACCGCCACTCCGGTACGCGACTGGCGCCACGCAGAGGGCACCTACGCCATGGTGCCGCTGTCCGAACCGCTGGTGGGGCAGGTGGCCGCGCGCGGCGAACCCACGTGGGCGGCATCGCCCGAGGACTGGGCACGCCCTGCCTGGGCCGTGGACGAGTCCATCCACGCCTACGCGGCCTATCCGTTGCAGTTCAAGGGCAACATGATCGGGGTGATGGCCGTGTTCTACGACCGGCCCATGCGCGGGCTGCTGGCGGACCTGATGCTGCTGCACCGCAAGATGCACAAGATTTTCGCGGATTCCCTGTCCGCCGCCGTGGTCAACGCCCGCTCCTTCGAGGAAATCCAGCACCTGCGCCGGGCGCTGGAACTGGAAAACGAACACCTGCGCGGCGAGGTGCGCCGCGCCCGCGCCCCGCACTCCATCGTGGGCGACAGCCCGCCCCTGCGCCGCGCCCTGGACCAGGTGGACATGGTGGCCCCCACCGACGCCACCGTACTGCTGCTGGGCGAATCGGGCACCGGCAAGGAACTGGTGGCCCAGGCCATCCACGACCGCAGCCAGCGCGCCGCCGCCCCGCTGGTGCGGGTGAACTGTTCGGCCATCCCGCGCGAACTGTTCGAAAGCGAATTCTTTGGTCATGTGAAGGGCGCCTTCACCGGGGCCCTGCGCGACCGGGTGGGCCGCTTCCAACTGGCCGACGGCGGTACCCTTTTTTTGGACGAAGTCGGCGAAATACCGCTGGAATTGCAGGGCAAGCTGTTGCGCGTGCTGCAAGAGGGGGTGTTCGAACGGGTGGGCGAGGAACGCAGCCGCAGCGTGGATGTGCGCATCATCGCCGCCACCAACCGCGACCTGCGGGCCGACGTGGAGCATGGGCGCTTTCGGCAGGACCTGTTCTTCCGGCTCAGCGTGTTCCCCGTGGCCCTGCCGCCCCTGCGCACCCGGCGCGATGACATCCCCCTGCTGGCCCGGCACTTCGTGCGTGCCTCGTGCCGCCGCCTGAACCTGCCGGAGCCGCGCATCGCCCATCGCCAGATGGCCGAACTGCAATCCTACCCCTGGCCAGGCAACGTGCGCGAATTGCAGAACGTCATCGAGCGCGGGGTGATCATGGCCGAAGGGGGGCGGCTGGTGCTGGATCTGCCGCCGGAAGGCGGGATGCAGGCCGTGCCCCCCGGTGCCGTGTTCGGCATGCCGGGTGGCGCGGGCCCCGTGGAGGGGGGCGGCGCCCACGACGCGCACTGGGAAACGGACGAAAGTCGGAACGCCGGAAAAGCCGGGGATTCCGGAAGACCGGGACAAACGGGGCAAACGGGCGCACCGGACTCCACGGGCATCATTTCCGAAGCGCACTGGCGCGAATTGCAGCGCACCAACATCGAACGCGCCCTCGCCGTGACGGGGGGACGCGTGCACGGCCCCGGCGGCGCGGCGGAACTTCTGGGCCTGCCGCCCACCACCCTGCAATCGCGCATCAAGACGTTGGGGGTACGCGGACGCTGATCCCGCGCGCGACGCGACCATGCGGTGATATTTACGCCCGTTCCGGCGTGTCCCGCTTGTCATGCCCGCCGCCATGGGCGACACTGCGGGCAGAGTGTCCGCCGCCAGTGCGACCACAGCACCGCATGCACCGTCACGGGAGCGACTCATGAGCGATGATTCCAGCACCCCCAAGGGCCGCAATGCGCGCATCCTGCGCACCGTGCGCGAGGACGACAACACCACCTCCGTGTACATCGACACGGGCGACGACGAACGCTTCCGCAGCTTCCGCCCGGGGCAGTTCGCCACCCTGCGGGTGATGGAGGAGGACGGCTGGAGCGATGCCCACCCCTTCACCATCGCCGCCGCGCCGGGCGAGACGGTGCGGCTGACCATCCGGGGCAAGGGGCGCTTCACGTCGGAACTGGTGCCGGGCCTGCGTGACGGCGACGAGGTGCGCTGCGCCGGACCCTACGGGGTGTTCTGCCGGGACATCGAACGGCAGGAGCAGATCGTGCTCATCGCGGGCGGGGTGGGCATCACGCCGTTCCTCAGCGTGCTGCGCAGCTTCGACCAGGCAGGGGCGACCAACCGGGTGGTGCTGTTCTGGTCCAACAAGACCTATGGCGACGCCTTTGCCGCCGAGGAACTGGAGGCCATGAGCCGTCGGCTGGACCTGACCGTGGTGCATGTGCTCACGCGCGAAACGAATCCGCATCATTACGCCGATCCGGAACTGCCCGCCGTGTTCTTCGAAAAGGGGCGCCTGTCGCGCGACATGCTGGCCCGCCACGTGCAGTCGGCCACGTCCTCGTTCTATCTGTGCGGCCCCGGCCCCATGCAACAGCACGTGCTGGATGAGCTGCGCGCCTTCGGCGTGGATACCGGCGGAGTGGAGACGGAGCAGTTCGTCTTCTCGTAGACGATCCGGTGCCGGCCTTACCGGGAGCCTTCCGGATGACGTCGCGAATGGCGGGACGCCCCCGACGCTCCGAGGGGAAAAATCCTTACAAAGGCAGTACCTACTGCCGCGGAACGCTACCGACAAGTTCCCGATACCGGGTCACGGCATCGCTGACCAGCCCGCTGCTGGCCGCCAGCACCTCGATGCCCGCATCGGCCAGGGCCAGCCGCGCCTTGGGCCCACACTCGCCGCACAGCACCACCGTGGCCCGCGCGGCGGAAAGCAGCTGCGCCACAGAGCGCCCGGCATCCTCGCGATCGTCGCGGTGCGCGTTGCGCACGGCAATGACGCCCTCGGTTTCCGTATCCGTCACCACGAACCATTCCGCCCGGCCAAACACCGGCTCCACGTTGCTGTCGGGCCGGGGCCCGTCCGCCGCCACGGCAATGCGCATGACTCCTCCTTGCGTTATCCGCCATCAAGGCCGCATCGCCCAGCCGGGTGACACGTCCCGCCCACCATTCCATCACCACGGCGAAAGCCGGGACAGCCAATGCCCGGACAATCGCCAGCCTCCGGTCAATTACCGGAGCGCCGACACACGCGGCCTGCACCGCCCCCGATCATCACACGCAACGGGGCACCTCCCGAAGCGGCCCGCATGCCCGACGATCGCCTACCAGCCCCGCACGCTGCGCACCGCGCCGCGCAGTTCTTCCGCCGCCCGCTCCGGGTCATCCGCCGCGCACAGGGCAGAGACCACGGCCAGACCGTCGGCCCCAGCCGCCAGCACCGAGGCC
>NZ_VRYY01000528.1 GCF_015731765.1 Nitratidesulfovibrio oxamicus | reverse complement strand
GCGACCTGGGCCTGCCCCCGCGCGAGGTGGAGGAACGGCTGGAAGCGGCCCGTGCCGCCCTGTTCGACCTGCGCGCACGGCGCCCGCACCCCCATCTGGACGACAAGGTGCTGGCCGACTGGAACGGACTGGCCATTGCCGCCATGTCGCGGTGCGCCCAGGCCTTCGATGCGCCGCATCTGGCGGAAGCCGCAGCCGTTGCGGCGGACTTCGTGCTTGCGCGCATGGCCACCCCGGAAGGGCGGCTGCTGCACCGCTGGCGCGACGGCGAGGCCGCCGTGTCCGGCCTGCTGGACGACTACGCCTTCATGATCTGGGGGCTCATCGAACTGTACGGCGCCACCGGCGAGGTGCGCTGGCTGCGCCGTGCCCTGCGCCTGCAAGAGGTGCAGGACACCTTCTTTCACGACGCCGAGGGCGGCGGGTACTGGATGACCCCGGCGGATGGCGATGCCCTGCTGGTGCGCCGCAAGGAAGGGCACGACGGCGCGCTGCCCTCGGGCAACGCCGCCGCGCTGTTCAACCTGCTGCGCCTGGCCCTGTTGCTGGGGCGTCCGGAATACGGCGAACGGGCGCGGGGCGTGCTGCGCGCCTTTGCCACGCAGGTGCGCCATCACCCCATCGGCTCCACCATGTTCCTGTGCGGGGTGGATTTCGCGCTCAGCGGCGGGCGCTCGGTGATCGTGGCGGGCGAACCGGACCAACCGGATACAGAGGCCATGCTGGCAGCCGTGCGGGGCACCTATGCACCCACCACGGTGCTGCACCTGCGCACCACCGACAATGCGCGCGACCTTGCGGCGCTGGTGCCGTTCACCGCGCACCTGGCCCCGCTGGAAGACCGGGCAACGGCCTGGCTGTGCGAGAACTACGCCTGCTCGCCGCCAATAACCGACCCGGCGGAACTGAAGGCCCGCCTGCTGGCCGTGCGCCCCCTGGCGCAGGGATAGCAGACGGCATTGTCCATGCGGCATGCGTTGCCGGGCAAGGGGGAGAGCATGCCGCATGCGCGGGGCGCATAAGGCATGCCGGGGTAGTTGGGGGAGGGCAGGGTGAACCCGGCTGCCGCGGCCCCATGCGGATTGATTGTGGACTGTTTATGCAAACGGTGCTTTTGGTGTGCAATGTCAGCATGTTGCAACACCGCTTGCGTTTCCCCCGGCAACCGGATACACCCCCAGTCACGCTTGGTTTCGGATGACGACAGCAGGAGAGACCCCAGCCGGCGGCAAACGGCATGGGGCGCCGACGAAGTGAATCTTTCAGGCGAAAGGACTGCTGCCCGACGAACCTCTGGAGAGCCTCCATCCGTGGAGCACCGAAGGAGCAAACCGCCCGTGTCCTCGCAGGGAACCGGGGCGGCGAAACTCTCAGGTAAAAGGACAGAGTGCCACGCGTGACTCCGGTCGGCATGCGCCCGCCGCGCCCCCGTGCGCAGCGGTTCCCGCCCGCGACCCGGCTGACTGGCCGATCCCTTGTGATCGCCCCGGGGCCGGGGGGCCGCCG
>NZ_VRYY01000527.1 GCF_015731765.1 Nitratidesulfovibrio oxamicus | reverse complement strand
TTGCCGACCCGCGCACCCGCGACATGCTGGCGCGCGTGCTGGCGGCGGTGGGACGCCAGGTGGCGGAATGATGGGGGGCCGTGCCGCCGCATCGTCCGCGTCCGCACCAGTGGACCATGCCAACCGGGCCGGGAACAACCGGGCCGGGAACAACGGGGCCGAAGGCAACGGGGCGGGAGGCTCCGGCGGGGGCCGGGGGGCAGGCCCCGTCGTCACTCGGGCACTGCTGGCCGTGGCCGCGCGTTGCGATGCCGTGGCCCGCGTCTGGCTGGCCGGGGCCACCCTGGCCATGGCCGGGTTGCTCATCGTGCAGGTGTTGTTTCGCTATGCCTTCAACAATTCGCTGTTCTGGTCGGAGGAGTTGGGCCGCGCCCTGCTGGTGCAGCTGACCTTCATCGGCGCGTCGGTGGCGTGGCGGGGCCGGGCACACATCGGCATGGATGCGCTGGTGGCGCGGTTTTCTCCGGAGTGGACCTGGCGGGCGCGGCTGCTGGTGCTGTGCGTGTGCGTGGCCTTTTTCGCCGCCGTGGCCTGGCACGGCGCGCGGTTTGCCCTGTTCCTGCTGCCGCAGCAGACAGCGGCCCTTGGGGTGTCGCGGGCCGTGGTCTTCGTGGCCGTGCCCGTGGGCGGCGCGTTGCTGACCCTGCATGGGCTGGCGGACCTGTTGGCCCATATCTGGCCCGGCCCTACAGGTACTGACGGCGCTGTCGGCACGGGCGACGCAGCGATGCCGTGCGGTGTGACGGAGCGGGACGGGGGCAGGAACAGGGACGGTGCCGGGGACGATCCGCTCCGGTCCGCGGAATCCCCCACCGCATCCGCGTCCTTCACGATGCCCGACGTCCCCGCACAAGACGCGCCCGCGCGGGAGGGCCGCTGACATGGTGGGCCTGATCCTGTTCGGCGGCATGGTGCTGCTGTTCGCGCTCAACGCTCCCGTGGCCGTGGCCCTGGGCGGGGCGGCCTTTGCCGCCGTGCTGGCCAAGGGCCTGGCCATGCCCGCCGGGCTGGAGCCCATGCTGGCCGTGCAGCGGCTGTATGCCGGGGCCGATTCCTTTCCCCTGCTGGCCGTGCCGCTGTTCATGCTGGCGGGCGAACTGATGTCCGCCGGGGGCATTTCGCGGCGCATCGTGGCCCTGGCCGATGCCCTGGTGGGCCACCTGCCGGGCGGGCTGGCCGCGGTATCGGTGGTGTCGGCCATGTTCTTTGCCGGGGTGTCCGGTTCCGCCGCCGCCGATACGGCGGCGGTGGGGTCCATCCTCATACCGGCCATGATCCGGCGTGGCTATCCGGCCCCGCTGGCGGGCGCGGTGCAGGCCGCCGGGGGGTGCATAGGGGTGATCATTCCGCCCAGCATCCCCATGATCGTGTTCGGCGCGCTGACCGGGGCCTCCATCGGGCGGCTGTTCGCGGGCGGGGTGCTGCCGGGGCTGCTCATGGGCGTGTCGCTGGTGGCCCTGTGCGTGGTGGAGGCGCGGCGCACGGGCCGGGTGCCGGAACGGCGCTTCG
>NZ_VRYY01000526.1 GCF_015731765.1 Nitratidesulfovibrio oxamicus | reverse complement strand
CTTTCCAGGGTGGCGTGAGACCAAGACCCAAGGCGAATATTTGTTCGGCAAGCATGGCAATCCTCCTGAGGGAGGGCTATCCAAACTGGGCGAGGTCGGTCAATTCCACATTAAACGTCGAAGAACCCAATTCTTGTTGGTTGGGGTGGGGGGGGTATCACCTCCCCACCCGCTATTCATTAGTCCGTGACAACGCTAAGCACGAGGCTCGTGCCGTTGAGTTCGCACTTGACCAGGTCGCCTGCGGTCGCTCCGAGTTGTTTTTGGACTGCAGGCGGTAGTGCTTTTGCCGTTACGACTTCGTATTGTGGCTGCTGGACACTGAACCCTTCGGCGCAAAGTGCGGCGATGTGGCTGTTGAGCTGCTGTGCAGTGAGGCCGAGCTGATGGCGGATTTTGAGGAGCGGGACGCCGTTGCCGAGCAGGTCCTTGACCGTGCTCCTTTCGGTGTTGAGCTGGCTCGCATTCTTTCGAGTCCTTTTGCTCTCTGGGGCCGGCGTGCGTGTGGCGTTTTCGATGTGCGTCGAGTCACTTGGGCGAAAGTGCATGGACATGGCGCTCTCCAGTGATGGTTAGTAGGTGATTGAATGGGCGTTCATGTAGTCTTCAACGGCCCGACGGGCATAGCGCACGGATCGGCCGAGCTTCACGTATGGGATGCCCATGCGGCGCTGGCGATGGTTCCGTAAGGTGGACACGCTGAGTGAAGTCAGCAGTGCAACCTGCTTTTCTGTCAGCCATCCGGGCAATGCCTCTGGTGCGTGGACTGGCGAGAGAAATGGAGTGGCGGAGGTTTGTGCAGTGTCCATTGTGTTCCCCTTGTTCGGTGCGCCTTTGTGATTGTGCGCACTTTGCTGATTGGTAGTGCGTAAATTTTGTCATAGACGTCGTGGCGATGTCTCGTGGCGCGTAAGTTGTGTGCTTATGTGCTTTTGAGAGTTATGCCAAAGTGTCACATCATGCAGAAAATTTTTCTGCATGATGAATATGATGTGAACGGCAGGAGTCGTCCACATTTTGAAAGCGAAATTATAGTGCCAAAGTTGGTAAAGCATTCCTAAGTGTGGCGTGGTGCGCTATTTTTTAGGCGCAACATAGCTACAATGCACGATCCTGTGCGGATTGGGTGCGGCTTGGTTTGCTTTTATTGAGAAGGGAGCGCTGCTTGTGTCAGGTCGGCGCGGCGAATTATGTCGTACGCTATGGCTGACGGTGCATGCTGCGTAAGGCGAGGAGAGGGGGGGGCGCTGAGGGTTCCATTGGCGTCTCCTGATTTTCTGAATGCCTTAAAAAGAAGGTAATACCTAACCAAACCGGACCTGTGATAGGCAGGTCTGGACATGAGAGAATGCCCGAAGTGCACATACACCCGAGCTTGGCGTCTCGCTGATGGCCGTTTCAAATGCCGTCGGTGCGGTAGCAAGTACTCGTGGAAAACCGCCTGGGAACTTAGCCGCCTTCCCGAAGCCAAAAAGCTCAAGGCGTTGGAACTCTTTGTCTATGGCGTCCCTGTGT
>NZ_VRYY01000525.1 GCF_015731765.1 Nitratidesulfovibrio oxamicus | reverse complement strand
TTCCCGCTACGACGAGCGCATCGATACCGCCCGCCGCGCCGTGCGCAGCCTGGACGCCCGCATGGAAGGGCGGCTGGCCCCGCTGGTGCGCGCCGGACTCGGCAACCATCCCGCCTTTGCCGAGTTGATGTCTCTGGTGGGCGAACGCATGGGCGAGGATTCGCTGGGCGCGGGCGCCGGCCCGGCGGGCGCGCGCGGCGAGGCAATGAGCACCGAGGATTTCCTGCGGACCGTCGTGTTCGCCAAACGCTAACCGCCAGGAGGCATCCGGCATGGGCAAGACGCTGAAGGAACTGAGCAACGAACAGGCTTCCACGCAGCCGCAGCAGGTGGACGGGCTGACCGAGGAGGCTCCCATCCTGGGCATCGTTCCCTTCGAAGAGGCCAGCCACGGCCTGTGGAACATGTACGAGGACGTGGAAGAGGTGCAGGGCGCGGGCTGGGTGGAGATGAATGCGCCCCTGCCCTCTGTGGAGGTGACCAGCAACCTGCGCAAGGTGGACCTGTCCATCCTGGGCGGCGAGATCGAGGTGCCGGAAGACACCGCCCGCATGTTCGGCGGCAAGGAGAAGTACTTCTCCAAGAAGATGCCCAAGGTGCTGCGCCGCTCGGGCATGTCGGCGGAACAGCGCATCATCTACGACAACTTCCGCGCCTTCGCCCTGGACCACGGCAAGGTCACCGACGCCGGGGCCACGGCGGGCGGCTGCTACTCCATGCTGGCCGTGCGCTTCGTCGAAGGCGAAACCTGCGGCCTGTACAGCCCGGAATGCTTCAAGCAGGGCACCGTGCTGGACGTGCAGTCCATCAACGGCGGCGAACTCTACAAGGCCACCAGCGGCCAGTACCAGGGCGTGCTGGTGTTCGGCCTGCGGCTGAAGTCGTACCTGGGCATCCAGATCGCCAACCCCCACAGCGTGGCGGCCATCGTCAACGTCAGCCGCGACCATGTGCCCACCGAGGCCATGATCGACGACATGCTGGCCCAGGTGCGCGCCACCTCCGGCTCCACCTACCTGTTCATGCACGAGCGCGCCCGCAACCTGCTGTACCGCTACAAGGCCGGTGCCCTTCAGATCGTGCCGGGCGGCAAGGACATGGACCGCCAGATCACCCACTGGAACGGCATCGAGATCGTCACTTCCTACAACTTCAAGGACGGCACCGAGCAGGTGCTTGCCCTGTAGCGGCCCCGCGCCGCGCCCCTTCCGCAACACCATGACGGCGACCGCCCGGCGGTGCCGATGAACAAGGAGAAACGCATGTACGGACACATGCTGCGTGTGCATGGCGAACATCTGGCCAAGGGGCAGGATCTGCCCAAAAACGCCCAGGCCGTGGGCAACGGCGGCCCGCAGCGCGCGGGTTCGATGATGGGTGCGGCAGAGGTGGCCGCCGTGGCCGCCACGCCGGTCACCCTGGGCGACGGCAAGAGCCTTACCTTGATGCTGGAAGACAGCGATGACGGCGCCGCCTTCGCCGCGCTGCCGGTGTCGTTCCGGCGCACCGCCCCCG
>NZ_VRYY01000524.1 GCF_015731765.1 Nitratidesulfovibrio oxamicus | reverse complement strand
CCGCCCGGCGCAACATGCGGCCCACCCCGCACACCGGGTGCGGCAGGCTGCGCGGGTCGCCCAGCCACAGGTCCAGCAGCAGGGCCAGCGGCGGCACGGCCAGCAGACCCCACACACCCCACGCACCCCACAGGAAATCCATCAACGACCTTCCAGCGCCCCGGTGTGCGCCAGCGCCTGATACAGCACGATGCCCGTGGCCGTGGACAGGTTCAGGCTGCGCACCTCGCCCCAGATGGGAATGCGCACGTGGTGCGGCGTGGCGTCCAGCACCCCTGCGGGCAGGCCGGTGGTCTCCGGCCCGAACACAAGGGCATCGCGCTCCGTGAAGTCGAAACGGTGGACCACAGCGCCCGCGCGGGCGCTGGTCATGACCAGACGGTGCTCGCGCCCCGGCCCGTCAAGATAGGCCTGCCAGTCCGGCCACACGGAAAGGTTCACGTGCGGCCAGTAGTCCAGCCCGGCCCGCTTCAGGTAGCGGTCGTCCAGGCTGAAGCCCAGCGGCTCGATGAGGTGCAGCGGGGTGCGCGTGGCCGCGCACAGCCGCGCCACGTTGCCCGTATTGGGCGGAATTTCCGGATGGTACAGGACGATGTGCATGTGATGATACCGTAAGAAAAGGATTGCGCCGTGCTACCGTAAACAGTGAGCGGCATGTGGCGGAACGGGCCGCACCCTATCCGCCCTGTGCGAGGAAGGAAAGACCGGAGGGCACACGCGTTCCGGCGCGCCGGACAGCCGACAACGCCCAACCGCAGCTACGGCGCGATGGAAGTACCCACGCCGATGCCTACCCGGCCCCGCTCGGCACCGCCCCCGGCATCGGGCCCGCCCGATACATCCGGAAAATCGGGCAAATCTGGCACGCCAAGCCCGCTGCCGCCCAGCGTGGCATCACCCGCGCGCAGCAGCCCCTTCAGCCGGGCGATGCGCTGGTACGACTGGCGGATGCGGTCTTCGGAAATGCGGCCCGACTGCACGAGGCCGGTCAGCGTTGCATGCACCCGCTCGGTCAGGTCCGGCTGCCAGCGCAGGTTGTTGCCGAACAGCAAAATGTCCGCCCCCGCGTCCACTGCGCGGAACACCACCTCTTCCAGCGGGTAGCGATCGGTGATGGCGCCCATCTGCAAGTCGTCGGTGATCACCACGCCCCGCCAGCCGATGTCGCGGCGCAGCAGGCCGTCGATGGTCGGGCGCGACAGGGTGGCGGGGTGCGCAGCGTCCAGCCGGTTGTCGTACAGGTGCCCCACCATGACCATGCCGCCCCAACCGTCTGCCCAGGCGTTGCCCGCAGGGCGCAGCAGGGTGCGATAGGGCCACAGTTCCTCGGGTCTGCGGGTGGCGGACACGTCGGTGACGCCCAGGTGCGAATCTGTTCGGGCACTGCCGTGGCCGGGAAAATGCTTGAGGCACGACACCACGCCCGCCTGCGCCATGCCGTTGACGAACGCCGCCGCGTGGGCCGCCACCGCGCGCGGGTCGCGCCCGTAGGCCCGCCCCAGCCTGCCGATGGCCGGGC
>NZ_VRYY01000523.1 GCF_015731765.1 Nitratidesulfovibrio oxamicus | reverse complement strand
CGCGCCTGCCGCAAGGGGGCGTGGGCGAAACCGGGCACGGGGCCATGGCGGGCCCGGCGGGCCTTGCCACCTTCTCGGCACCCCGCGCGGCGGCCGTGGGGTCCAACTTCTTCGACATCCCCCTGCGCTTCGCCCCCGGCTCGGACCTGAAGCTGAAGGTGCTCAAGCGGCTGTACAAGTAACGCTCCCCCTTGCGGCGGCGGACACTTGCAACGCACTGTCCGCCGCCGCACGAACCTGCCCCGCCCGTCCGCATGCCCGGCGCCGCAGGCGGCACTGCATCCCGCCCCCTCCCCGGAGTCGGCTGACACCGCCGCATCCCGCCCTTCTGGACACCCCCACTCCGAGAGGCTACATTCCCAGCGGCACCGATCCGGAGCGATGCGTGCCGCAACGGTTCACGTGGCAGGCTCACGTGACAGGTTCGCACCAGACCGGTTTGCACCGGCCACGCTCCCCGGCACGCGGCGCCCCCCGCGCCAGCCGCCTTCCATCATCATCATCCCCACAGGTCATTTTCGCGCGCATGTCCGCATCCATACACCGGCCCGAATTCCGCCCGTCCGCCACGCCATCCGGCAGCACCACCGGCACGACCGCCGCTGGTGGTCACGCCGCGCGCGCACCGCGCGCCAAAGTCGCGGCCATGCCCTCCACCCTGCCCACGGCCCCCGTCTGGGAACGCAACCCCGCCCTGTGCGCGGGCATGATCATTGCCGTCACCACCCTGGTGCGGCTGTGGTTCGTGATCTCCGGCCAACTGGACCTGGTGCAGGACGAATCGCAGTACTGGGACTGGTCGCGCAGGCTGCAGCTTTCCTACTATTCCAAGGGGCCGCTCATCGCCTGGCTCATCCACGGGTGGACGGCCCTGCTGGGCGACACGGAAACCGGCGTGCGCATGGGGGCGGTGGTCAACTCCGCGCTGGCCCAGACCCTGCTGTACCTCGGCGTTGCCAAGCTGTTCCGCGCGCCCGCGCTGGGCGTGCTGACCCTGTTCGTTGCCAACACCACCCCGCTATTCATGGCATCGGGCGTGCTGATGACCACCGACAGCCCCCTGCTGCTGTGCTGGGCGGGCGCGCTGTTCAGCCTGCACTGGATCTCGCGCGAGCCGCGTGGCCGCACCCCCTACGCGCTGCTGTTCGCGTGCATGGCCCTGGGCGTGCTGGCCAAATACATGATGCTGGCCATGGCGGGCGTGGCCGTGCTGTGGCTGTGGGGCCTCGCCCGCCAAGGCCTGCTGGCGCGCGGCGTGGCCTGGCGGGTGCTGGCGGTGATGCTGGCCGGTTCCGCCGCGGGCATGCTGCCCATCCTGGCCTGGAACATTTCCAACGACTGGGTAAGCTTCCGCCACGTGGCCACCCTGGCCGGAGTGGCAGGCAAGGCCGCCAAGACCTTCCTGACCCCGGACCGCCTGCCCGAGCACCTGGGCGCGCAGGCGGGCATCATCACCCCGTGGTGGCTGGGCCTGATGCTGGTGGGCGGCTGGCGCGCCCTGCGCAACGCCTGCTCCGGGCAGGCGCCCGGCGGCAGGAGC
>NZ_VRYY01000522.1 GCF_015731765.1 Nitratidesulfovibrio oxamicus | reverse complement strand
CGGCGGGCGTCTTCGCGCGCGTCCCGCACCGCCTTGGCCTCCTGTTCGGCCACCTCCTCGGCAGCCGGAGGAGCCGGGGGAGCCGGGGGTTCCGGGGCCTTGTACGATTTGCCGCCACCACCCATGGCATTGCCTCCTTGTTTCGGTGCGCGGGCGTCTCGCGGGGCCGGACCACCCGGCCACGACGGCCGCGCCGCGTGAGCAGGTGGTACACCCCGTTTTTCCGGCGGATGCGGTCGGAGGGGGGTTGGAAGGGGGGCGCGGGGGTGTACGGGGCATGCGCGGGCATGACGCAAGAAAATGCCCGGCCCGCCGGAACGGAAAAAGCGGAATCGGGCAGGCAGCAACGGGGTGGGGCCGGGGCAAGGGGGGGCGCGGGCGAGTGGCAAGAGAAACGAAAGGCAGACGACGTCTGGGGACAAGGACGGGCACTGCTGCGCGTCACCGGACAGGCACGGCCACGCGGTAAGGCAAGGGAAACATGTGGGGCGGAATGCTTCCGGAGGGGCAAGGTGAACCGCCACCCTACCGGTACACCGGCATGGCCGGGAAAAGGGCGGGCACGCGCGAGTCCGCCCCCCGCGCTGATCCGGGCGATCCGGCGCGCCGGGGCACGCCGAGGCTGGAGCATGCGAGACGCCAGGACGCGCACCGATCGGGCCGCCTGCGATAGCCGCTACCAGGCAGGCCAAATCCGCCGCGCCCCCGCATGATGCGGGGTGCCGTATCCACATGGGGGGCTTTCCCGCCTTGGCCGCGCTTGCGGACTTTGCTAGCTCTGTTAGCTATACGTAGACATCCGCACGCTTCCGAGGCTGGAATGCCCATCCGCCACGCGGTTCTGGCCGCGCTTTTCGCCGCTTTCGTCCTGACTGCGCCTTCCGCCCCGGCCAAGGGGGCCGGGACGCGCTACGAACAGGTGGGCGAGCACTACGATGTGTCCATACACTATCCCGTGCTGCACCACGCTGCCGTGGACGCCGACATCGCACGCATCGTCTGGAAACTTACCGATGCCTTCTGCCGCGTGGCCGGGCACGGCCTGCCCCCGCTGTCCGCCGCCGGTCCCCGCCCCGGGCAAAACGACGGGAGCGCCGGGACCGGAAGACCAGACAAACCGGACAGGATCGGCCCCACAGGCAGGGGCAGTCCCTCGGCCAGGATCAACCCGGCCCGAAGCGCCACGCCCACTGGTGCAGCACAGGGAGTTCCGCGTGCGGGCGCGGACGTCTACGCCCCGGTCCGGCGCGACTGGCTGACCGCCACCCATCGCATTTCCCAGCCGTCGGGCAACGCCGTGTCGATCATCTTCGAGGTGCAGACAGGCCTGTGGGGACGGGACGACGCCGCAGTCAGCCACGATGTGCTGGCCGTAAGCTACGACCTGGCCGCCGGGCGGCGCATCGAACTCTACGACCTGTTCGGCGACGACGACTGCGCCGATGCCGTGCTGACCGCCCACCTGCGGCGGCGAAGCGGCGGCGGCACGCACGACGGCAGGGACGGTGGGGAGGGCGCGTCCGCTGCTCCTGCCCCCGTGCC
>NZ_VRYY01000521.1 GCF_015731765.1 Nitratidesulfovibrio oxamicus | reverse complement strand
CCCAGCACCACCCCGGGCCTGTGCGCCGTTTCGGGCGCGGCGCGCATGCCGGTGCGGGCCACGGCGGCCACCACGTCGTCGGGGCGCAGGTCCAGACCCTCCATGTCCACGCGCATGCGGCGGGACAGCACGTCGAATTCCAGCCGGTCGGGGTTGCCCACCAGCGGGGTCAGCGCGTGCCGCAGGATGCTCACCTCGTTGGCGCAGTCCATTTCCTCGATGCGAAAGGCGGTCATGGGCGTATCTCCGTGGAAAACCGGCGGCCCGCGCGTGCAGGCTGCCCGTCCGTTGATTCTGCGTGCACATATGAACACGTGTTCATATGTGCAGAGTATGCGGGAGACGCCACGGTGTCAACGGCCCGGCGCGACAGTGTTGGCAAAACCGCCCCACCGGGCAGCTAACAGATGACAAAACGCCGAAAATCCGCCCTGTTCCGATGCAGCAGGCCGGAAGAATGTTGCAGGTCATGAAGGGGAAGGCGCCCCGAACGGGCACGGGCGGAAACAATCGGACGCGCCAAAAGACCGACACCCGGGCTTTCACCGGGAATCGGCGGATGGCGCGCACCGTTGCGGACTGTGTGTTTTTTGGGGGACGAGGGCGCGACGGGTGACGCCGGACCGGCGAAACGGCCCGGGCGAAGATCACGGGCAGCCCTGCCCGACCGGCCAGCGCGACCCACTGGGCGCAGGCCGTCTGGCGGACGGTCTGGCGAACGGTCCGGCAGACGGTGCCGGAACCTGCCGCGCTACGCGCGGTTCTTGCCGTCGGTCATGGCCAGGGCCAGCCTCATCTCGCGGTCCAGGCGGTTCTGCACGGCGGCCTGCACCCGCTCGGACGAGGACCCGAACTGGCCGGAACGCACCGCGTACACCTCGCGGATGAGCTGCTTCTCGAAGTTGCGGCCCGCCCTGGCGGTGCCCGCCTGCACGGCGGCGTCGCCGTTCCCGCCTTCATGGGCCGCGGCCTGATGCTCGGTCATGTTGTCCAGCGCGCGGGCAAAGATGCGGGTGGCCCCGGCGGGGCCGTGCTGCACGGCGGTACTCCACAGCACCTCGCGCAGCGCGGGCGACAGCGTGCCCTTGCTCAGCCCGGCGGCGCGGCTTACGGCCTGCAGGGCGGGGGCATAATGGCTTTCATGGATGAACTGCTCTTGCAGGGCCTCGAACCGGTCCGGCTGTTCCTCGGCTATTTCGCGCCACACGCGCGGCATTTCGCCGGTCTTGCCGCCGGTGTTGGCGGGTCCGGCAGCCTCCAGACGCGAGGCTATGTCCGGCGCGGCCTGCCGGGCAAAATCAAGGAAGCGGTCCATGGTCCCGGCCCGGGACGAAATCTGGTACTTGCCGTACGAGGTGCCCCCGTGCCGGTCATAGCCGACGGCGGCAATACCGTCCTCGCCCGACTCGAACTGCGCGGACAGCCCGCCGATGTCGCCAGCCGAAGCGCCTGCCCCGTCCCGACGGCCCGACTTGTCCGCTTTATCGGGTCGCTCCCGCCGCGCGGACTTGCCAGCGCCGCCCTGCACACCGCCGCGCCCCGGC
>NZ_VRYY01000520.1 GCF_015731765.1 Nitratidesulfovibrio oxamicus | reverse complement strand
CCCCCGCGCCGCTGGCGGGGCTCACGACCCGCCTCCGCCCGTGGCGTCGGCTGCCGGTGCCTTGCCCCCCCCGGCAATACGGGCCAGCACCTCGCGCACGGCGTCCTGCTGTTCGGCGGGCACCAGTTTCTTGGCCTGCATCCATTGCAGGAACTTGATCCCTGCATCAATGGCGGGGTTGATTTCCAACGCCTTCAGCACATGTTCCACGGTACCGGAAAAGTTCTTCTTTTCCAGCATGGCGCGGGCCATGTTCAGGTGCAGGTTCTCGTCCTTGCGAGTCAGTTCAAGGGCGCGCGTGTAGTAGGCCACGGCCTGGTCGAACATCTGGTTCTTGCGCAGATTGATGCCGAATTCGTTGAAGAGGTGCTTGTGCTCCTCGTCAAAGGCGGCCTCCAGCTTCACCAGCCGTTCGAAGATGTCGTCGGCCTTGCCCGTCTCGCCGCGCGAAAGATAGGTCAGCCCCAGCCCGAAGTTGGCGCGCACGTTCTCGTCGTCCACCTGCAGGGCGTTGTCGTACTCGTATTCTGCGCTGAAGGTCTCGCCCTTCTGGCGGTGGCGGTCGGCGCGGGCCACGGTCTTGTTCAGTTCGCGCATGCGCGGAAAGACGGTCTGGACGTAGAATTCCGGCTCCGGCGCGAACTTTTCCAGCAGTTCGTCCATGGTGATGCGCCGCTTGGGACCCGAGGGAACATAGTTGTTGTTCAGGGGCTGTACTTCCACATCCCCCTTCTCGGTTTCTTCGGCGTACCAGAAGCCTTTCTGGATGGTCTTGCGGGTGGTGGTGCCTGTGCCCACCTTCTTCACGTCCTGCGTCGAGAACACGCCCTTGATGCGTTCCCTGCCGCGCTGGCTGCCCTGCGGGGCATGCGCCGCAGGAGCGGTGGGGATCGGGTCGTCGCGGGTCACGTCGGTCATCTCAAGCCTCCAGCAGGGGGCGCATGTCTGGCATCGGCCCTGTCATCCGGAACAGGTGCCCGCCGCGCGCGTCAGGTCGACCGCGCCGCGCGCGACCATACCAGCTTTCATTATCCCCCTTTTCTCACATATCGGCAACAACCGCCATGCCTTGAGATCGCGTGTCGCCTGCAGCGCCGCCATCGTCCGCGCCATGCGGCGTTTGCCGTTCTGCCCCAACGGGATCAGGCCCCGCGCATTTCCGCCAGGATGCGCCGCGCCGCTTCCGCCGGACCGTCTGGTCCTGCCGCACCGGTCACCGGGCGACCCACCACCAGGTAGTCGGAACCAGCCCGCACGGCCTCAGTCGGGGTCATCACCCGGCGCTGGTCGTCACCGCCGGAACCGCTCCCCTGCGGGGCCGCAGGCCGGATGCCCGGCGTCAGGCAGATGAAATCGCGCCCGCAACGCTGCTTGATGCCCGCGGCCTCGTATCCGGAGCAGACCACGCCGCCCAGCCCCCACTCCCGGCCACACACGGCCAGGCGGGCAGCCTCGGCGGAAGGATCGGCCCCGCCGGGCAACTCGCCCGGGGCCACGCTGGTCAGCACGGTGACGCCCAGCAGGATCGGGGCAATCCCGTGCCCG
>NZ_VRYY01000519.1 GCF_015731765.1 Nitratidesulfovibrio oxamicus | reverse complement strand
CGCCTCGGCCTTGTCGACGGTGACCCGGTGCGGGTTGTCTCCCCCCACGGGCAGGCGCGCTTCATGGCCGCCGCCGACGACGGCCTGCCGCCCGACGTGGTGCAGGCCGACCACGGCTGGTGGTTTCCCGAACGGCCCGGCCCGGACCACGGCTGGCGCGAAAGCTGCGCCAACCTGCTGTACGGGCACGACCACTTCGACCCGGACAGCGGCGCGGAGCCGTTGAAGTGCGGGCTGTGTCGCATCGAACGGGTCCTGGCGCACGAAGGCGACGAGGGGGTGGCCACGCGCTGAGCGCACGGGCCTGCGCGGGGCGTGCCTGATGCATGACCCGACGCCGGGACGCCGAGCATCCCGTTGCGCGCATCACCTGTCCCGCGATAAACTGACGCCATCCGCACTGCGCGGCCCCTCCCCCCCCCCTCTCACTCCGGAACCGCCCATGCCCACGTCGCGCCCCAGGTTTTCCGCTTCTCTTGCCATTGTCATGGCCATTGCTGCCGCAGCCCTGCTCATGCTGCTGGGGCTGTGGCTGGCCGCCCGCGAGTTCAACGTGCGCACCGTGGCGGAACAGGGACGAAACCTGCGTGAACGGCTGCTGCTGCGCGTGGCTCCGGCCATCACCGCCCTGCAACTGACGGGCGACCTGCTGTCCTCTGTCGCGCCGGACCGCCCCACTCCGGCGGACGCTCGGGAACTGGTGCTTTCCTCACTGGCCAACAACCCCGGCGTGGACGCGGTCACGGTCTGCGACGGCACGGGCCTGCTGGCCATGTCCTTGCGCGCCAACAGCGGCACCCTGCTGCATGTCCGCAGTTCCGATGGTACGGATGGTTCCGACGACGGACAGGGAGCCCCATGGGGGCGCATCAACACCCACGCCACCCCGCACGGCCCCGGCGACCCCACGCCCCCTGCCATCGCAGAGGTGTGCCGTCGCATGGCCGCCGCCACCAACGCCGGGGCGCTCCGGATCGAATCCGGACGAAAAACGGCAGCAGCCTGGACCGACGTGCACCCATTGCTCATGGCAAGTGCTCCGCCCGGCAACAATGCCGACGCGGACGCCGCATCACCGGCCAACAGCGCGGCCATTACCGCCGTGGTCGATGCACACGACCGGCAAGAGGGCGGTGAGCGTTCCGTGGGCTACAGCTTTCGGCTGGACGGCCTGCTTGCCTCTCTCGCCGAGGGCCTGCCCAGGGATGCGCGCGTGCTGGTCACCTCGCCACGCGGAGAAAACCGTGCGCCCCAAGAGGCGGCATCCCTGACCGGGGATGGCGACCCCGTGCGCGAGGCCGCCTTTGCCGCGTGGAGCACAGCGGGCATGCCGTCCGATGCCGCCTTCACCTTCAAGGTGCAGGGCGCGCGCTGGTGGGCACACCTTGCGCCCATCACCAATGTAGACACCCGTACCTTCGCCGGGGTGGCCATGCCGCAAGACCAGCTGCTGCACATGCTGCTGCGCGAGGCCGCCATCCCCCTGCTGCTGGCCTGCGGCGGGCTGGCCGTGCTGCTGGGCGCGTGGTGGACGCATGCCCGCCGGGGCGCATCCGGC
>NZ_VRYY01000529.1 GCF_015731765.1 Nitratidesulfovibrio oxamicus | reverse complement strand
CTGCCCGCCTTCGGCGCGCGCTGGCATCCCGCCGCCCTCGTGCCCTACGCGGGCGCCTTTGCCGTATGGTGTATCGGCCTTGTTTCCGGCCGCGCCCGCGCGCTGGCTGGCGTGGCCCTGGTGGCCGCCTCGGTGGCGCTGACCTGGACCGACACCGCCATCGACCCGCTGTCCCGCCTGTTCGGCGTGATCATCGCGGGCATCGGCCTGGTGGTGGCGGTGTACTCGACCGGCTACATCCACCACGACCGCCGCGCCGGTGGCTACTGGTTCTTCCTGCTGCTGATGTGCGGTTCTCTCTCGGGCCTGGCCCTTGCGCGCGACTTCGGCGGTTTCTACGTGTTCTGGGAACTGATGACCTTCTCGTCGTACTTCCTGGTGGCCCACGAGGCCACGGACAAGGCGTTCCGCGCCGCCGTGAAGTACTTCGTGATGTGCGTTGCCGGGGCCTGCGTCATGCTGCCCGGCTTCATGCTGCTGTCCGCCCAGGCGGGCACGCTGGACTTCGCGGCCCTTGCAGGCCTTGCCGCCACCCTGCCCGCCCCAGTGGTGAAGGGCGCGGTGGTGCTGGCCTTCGTGGGCTTTGCGGTAAAGGCGGGTCTGGTGCCCGGACACGGCTGGCTGCCCGACGCGCACCCCGCCGCCCCCTCGTCCATTTCCGGCCCGCTGTCGGGCATCCTGACCAAGACCGGCGTGTACGGCACCGTGCGGCTGATGCTGGCGGTGTTCGGCTCCGCCGTGCTGCTGAAAGCCGGTGAATCCGCCGGTGGCTTCAGCTCCATGGGCCTCCTGGTCACCGCGCTGGGCACGGCCACCATGCTTTACGGCGAACTGATGGCCCTGAGGCAGGACGACCTGAAGCGCCTGCTGGCCTATTCGACCATGGGACAGGTGGGGGAAATCTTCATGGTCATCGGCCTCGGCACCTGGCTGGCCGCCACCGGCTCGCTGCTGCACGTGCTGAACCACGCCATCATGAAGAACCTGCTGTTCCTCTGCGCGGGCGGTCTCATCCTGCGCGCGGGCAGCAAGAAGCTGGCGGACCTTGCGGGCATGGCCCGGGTCATGCCGTTCACCGCCGGGTGCATGGTCGTCGGCCTCATCTCCATCATGGGCCTGCCGCCGTTCAACGGCTTTGTCGGCAAGTACCTGATGCTGCAATCGCTGGTGGCCGCCGGTCATCCGGCGCTGGCCGCCGTGCTGCTGCTGGGCAGCCTTGCCGGGTGCGTCTACTACATGCGCATCGTGCGCACGCTGGTCTTCCAGCCCTACACCGGCCCCATGGTGCAGGAGGCCCCGGCCTCCATGCGCGTGGCCACCGGCGTGCTGGCCGCGTTGTGCCTGGTGCTGGGCGTGCTGCCGCAGCTGGGCCTGTCGCTGGTCACCCCCGTGGCCGACATGCTGGCGGGTGCGGGCAAGCTGGATGCGCAGGCCCTGCCCATGCTGGCGGTGACCTGGCACCCCTTCGTACTCATCCCCATGCTGGGCGCGGTGGTGCCCTTCCTGCTGCGGCGCGACCGCAAGGCGGCGGGCCTGGCCACCGCCATCGTCCTGGCCGTGGCAGCCATCGCCGTGGTGGTGTTCGGACGCGGGCTGGATTCCCTGTCCTTCGCCTTTGCGCTCGTCGTGCCGGTCATCGGCTGCCTGAACATGTTCTACGCCGTGGGCTACATGGAGCACAGCCACACCCAGTGGCGCTTCTACACGTTCTTCCTGTTCATGGTGGGCGGGCTGATGGGTGTTGCCGCCAGCAACGACCTGTTCGGCTTCTTCACCTTCTGGGAAATCATGAGCTCGTGGAGCCTGTACTTCGTCATCGTGCATGAGGAAAACCCCGCCGCGCTGCGCGAGGGCTTCAAGTACTTCTTCTTCAACGTGCTGGGCGCGGCCTTCCTGTTCCTGGGGGTGGTCATGCTGTCCACGATGGCGGGCGACCCCAGCTTCGGCGCGGTGCGTTCCGCCCTGCCGAACATGCCGGTGGCCCTGGCCGCCACGGCCGTGGCCCTGATGGCCATCGGCTTCACCATGAAGGCGGCGCAGCTGCCCTTCCGCATCGACGTGCAGATGCACCCGGCAACGGCGCCCACGCCGGTTTCCGGCTACATCTCGTCGGTGCTGCTGAAGAGCGCCCTGTTCGGCCTCGCCAAGCTGTTCTTCGTGCTGGGCGGCGCGGGCTTCTTCACCGGCCTGGCCGCCCAGTGGGGCCAGCCGCAGGTGATGTACGCCATCGCCTGGGTGGGCGGCATCACCATCGTCATGGCCGCCCTGCTGGCCGTGATGCAGTCGGACCTCAAGCTGGTGCTCATCTACTCCACCGTCAGCCAGTTGGGCTACATGGTGGTGGGCGTGGCGCTGGGCACCCCGCTGGGCATGGCCGGCGGCATGCTGCACCTGGTCAACCACGTGCTGTTCAAGGACCTGCTGTTCCTCGTGGCCGGGTCGCTCATCCTGTGCACCCACAAGCACTCGCTGGACGAACTGGGCGGCATCGGGCAGCGCATGCCCGTCACCCTGACCATGTTCGCCATCGGGGCGCTTTCGGTGGTCGGCGTGCCGCCCACCAACGGCTTTGCCTCCAAGTGGATCCTCTACCACGCGCTGATGGCCGAGGGCGAAGTGGCGCTGGCCCTGCTCTCGCTGGCGGGCAGCGTGCTGACCCTGGCCTACTTCGCCAAGTTCCTGCACTCGGCGTTCCTGGGCCGCCCCTCGCCGGAACTGGCCCACGTGCAGGAAGCCCCGCGCATCATGCTGGTGCCCATGGGCATCCTGGCCGCCGGGTGCATCATCACCGGCGTGTTCCCGGGCCTGCCCCTGCTGGCCATCGACATGATGGGCCGCGAACTGGGCTTCGCCGGGCTGGCTGTCGCACCGTGGGGCGTGGCTTCCGGCGCGGGGGCGTTCAACGCCACTGCCCTGGCCGTGCTGCTGGCGGTGGCCTTCTTCGGCGGGCGTACCCTCCTGCACCGGCTCATCGGCACCGTGCGCACCACTGACATCCACACCTGCGGCGTGGCCATGAAGGCCGACGAGGCCCGCCTTGCCCCGCAGGACATCTACGGCGCACCCCTGGCCCTGCTGCGACAGCTGGCACAGGCGGCCATGCCCGCCCAGAAGCGGAGGTAGACCATGTCCCACGCCACCGAACTCTTCACCCAATTGCTCACCCAGACCGGCCTTGGCCTGCTCGGCCTGCTGGTATTCCCGGGCGGGTTGTTCGCCCTGATGGTCGGCCTGTTCCTGAAAGGCCTTGACCGGCGCATCGAGGCGCGCCTGCAACGCCGCGTTGGCCCGCCCCTGATCCAGCCATACCTGGATATCGCCAAGCTGTTCACCAAGGAAACGGTCATGCCCGCCTCGGCAAACCGGGCCGCCTTCCTGCTGGCTCCGCTGCTGGGCCTGACCGGCATGGCGGTGTGCGCCGCGCTGCTGCCCGTGCCGGGCGTCAGCGGCGGCCTGCCCGCCATGGGCGACCTGCTGGTGATCTTCTACCTGCTGCCGCTGCCCGCCATCGCGCTGATGGTTGGCGGGTCCGCCTCCAGTTCGCCGTTCGGGGCCATGGGCTTCTCGCGCGAGATGACGCTGATGTTCGCCTACGAAATGCCGCTGCTGGCCGTGATGCTGGCCGTGGCCATGAAGGTCGGCATGGCCACCGGCGGCGGGGCCGAATTCTCGCTGGCCAATATCGTGGACTACCAGTTGGCCACCGGCCAGCTGGCCTTCGACCCGGTGATGATTCCGGCCCTGCTGGCCTACCTGCTGTTCCTGCCCGGCACCATGGGCACCGTGCCCTTCGACGTGCCCGAGGCCGAAACGGAAATCATCGAAGGCCCCCTGCTGGAATACTCCGGCCCGGCGCTGGCCTTCTTCCACATCACCTCGGCGCTCAAGACCGTGGTGGTGCTGGGCCTTGGCGTGGCGCTGTTCCTGCCGGGCACGGTTCCCGGCGGCATCGTCGCCAACATTCCGTGGTTCGTGCTGAAGTGCGCGGTGCTGATGGCCGTTTCACTGACGCTGGTCAAGTCCGCCACCGGGCGCTTCCGCGTGGACCAGGCCTTCACCTTCTACCTCAAGTACCCCTCGGTGCTGGCCCTGGCGAGTCTGGTGCTGGCATGGCGCGGTATGTAGACGGAGAGGATAAGATATGAACTTCCTGAAGAAACTCTCCGTGCGGTCACCGTGGCTGTACCGGATCAACGCGGGCTCGTGCAACGGCTGCGACGTGGAACTGGCCACCACCGCCTGCATCCCCCGCTATGACGTGGAACGCCTGGGCTGCAAGTACTGCGGCAGCCCCCGCCACGCGGACATCGTGCTGATCACCGGGCCGCTGACGGCCCGCGTGAAGGACAAGGTGCTGCGCGTGTGGGACGAGATTCCCGAACCCAAGGTCACCGTGGCCGTGGGCATCTGTCCGGTGAGCGGCGGCGTGTTCCGCGACGGCTACTCCATCGAGGGCCCCATCGACCGCTACATCCCCGTGGACGTCAACGTGCCCGGCTGCCCGCCGCGCCCGCAGGCCATCATCGAAGGCGTGATCAAGGCCCGCGACGTGTGGATGGCCCGCCTCGGATTGCAGGAGTAAGCCATGCTGGGATTCCTGAAGATACTCGCCCGCAACGTGGCCCAGGGGCCGTCCACCGACCCCTTCCCCTTTGCCGAGACGCATACCCCCCGCCGCTTTCGCGGCAAGGTGACCATGGACCCGGCCAAGTGCGTGGGCTGTGCCATCTGCCGCCACGTGTGCGCTGGCGGGGCCATCCGCATCGAGCCGCGCGAGGACCGCAGCGGCTACGATTTCACGGTGTGGCACAATACCTGCGCCCTGTGCGGGCTGTGCCGCCACTACTGCCCCACCGGGGCCATCACCATGACCAACGACTGGCACAACGCGCACCTGCAGGAACGCAAGTACGACTGGGCGGAGCACCACTTCGTCCCGTACCTGCGCTGCACCGGGTGCGAGGCGCACATCCGCATGCTGCCGCCGGACCTGGCCACCCGCGTGTACGCCAACCACGCCCACGACCTGGACTTCCCGGCGTTGTTGCGCATGTGTCCCAAGTGCCGCCAGGTGGCCGCCGCCACCCGCGCCGCCGCCCTGAACGCCCCTGCGGACGTTGATGATGCCGCTTCGGCAGGCAGTGGCAACGGCAACGGATCCCGCCCGGCGGCCAAGGCCGCTGCCGCCAACGAAGAAACCACCCCCGCCACCCCCCACACGGTGAAGGACGGAGGACGCACCGATGCTGACACGCCCCGCGCAACTGCAGGCTAAGGCACTGCTGGACCAGCGGCTGCCCGACGCGGCAGGCGCAGACATATCCTGGACCGAGGACGCCCACGGCAACATCTACGGCTGGATCATGCTGGACAACGCCCCGCGCCTTGCGGAGTTGGCCCCGGCCATGTCCCGCTGCCGCCTGCGCCTGTGCACCATGACAGCCTACGACCCGGAGCGCGACCCGGCCAACCCGCAACGCGCCATCGCCTACCACTTCGACCTGGACGGCCTGACCCTTACGGTCACCGCGCCCCTGGCCATGCCGCCCGCAGATGACGCCGACGAAAACGGCGAAGTGACCGGCAAGCCGGAAGTGCCCTCCATCACCCCGTGGTTCCGCAACGCCGACTGGAACGAGCGCGAATTCATGGAGATGTACGACATCGCGGTGACCGGCCACCCCAACCCCAGGCGGCTGTTCCTGGACGAGCGGCTGGACGCGGGCGTCATGGGCCAGATGATTCCCCTTTCCACCATGATGAACGGCGCCTCCACGCAAGACCTGTGGGAGCGCATCATGTCGGCGAAGCTGCCCGAGGGCACCACCGTCGCCACCGGCGCCCCCGTCGGCGCCATCGCCACCGTCACCGACGAGGAGGCACAGGCATGAGCACCACCGCGCATGCTCCCCATATGGACGACCACGTGAACACCGATCCGCGCGCCGGCTTCACCCTGCCCGTGGGCCCGCTGCATGTGGCCCTGGAAGAACCCATGTACTTCCGCGTGAGCGTGGAAGGCGAAACCGTGAAGCGCGTGGACATCACCGCCGGGCACGTGCACCGGGGAATGGAGGCGCTGGCCCTGCGGCGCAACCTGTTCCAGAACATCGTGCTTACCGAGCGGGTGTGCTCGCTGTGTTCCAACAGCCACCCCTTCACCTACTGCATGGCCGTGGAGAACCTGGCGGGCATCGTGGTGCCCGAACGGGCCCGCTACCTGCGCTCCATGGCCGAAGAAATCAAGCGCATCGCCTCGCACCTGTTCAACGTGGCCATCCTGGCGCACATCATCGGCTTCAAGTCGCTGTTCATGCACGTGATGGAAGTGCGCGAGATCATGCAGGACATCAAGGAGACGGTGTACGGCAACCGCATGGACCTCGCCGCCAACTGCATCGGCGGCGTGAAGTACGACGTGGACACCGACCTGCTCACCTTCCTGACCCGCAACCTCGACCGCGTGCAGAAGCACGTGGAAGAGATCTACAACATCTACCGCAACGACCCCATGGTTCGTGGCCGCACTGTGGGCGTGGGCGTGCTGTCGCCCGAAGACGCGGTGGAATACGCGGTTGTCGGCCCCGTGGCGCGCGGCAGCGGCCTTGCCGTGGACATTCGCAAGGACGTGCCCCACGCCGCCTACCCCCGCCTGGCCTTCGACGTGATAACCGAATCCGGTTGCGACGTGCATTCGCGCGCCCTGGTGCGCCTGCGCGAAGCCCTGGAGTCCATCAGTCTGGTGCGCCAGTGCGCCCGCGACCTGCCCGGCGGCGACCTGGTGGCCCGGCTGCCGGAAATTCCGGCGGGCGAGGCCGTGGCCCGCAGCGAAGCCCCGCGCGGCGAACTGATCTACTTCCTGCGCACCGACGGCACCGACGTGCCCAACCGCCTGAAGTGGCGCGTGCCCTCGTACATGAACTGGGACGCGCTGGGCGTGATAATGCACGACTGCAAGGTTTCGGACGTGCCGCTCATCGTCAACTCCATCGACCCGTGCATATCCTGCACGGAACGCTAGCCGCATAACCTACGGAGACAGGCGGTCATGCACGAATCGTCCATCGTCGAAGGCATCCTGCGCATCGTCTCTGACGAAGCGACGCGACACGGCGCCCCCCGCATCAGCCGGGTGAACCTTGCCGTGGGCCTTCTGGCGTGCGTCGAATCGCGCACCCTGACCGCCTGCTTCGAACTGCTGGCCGAAGGGACGCCCGCCGAGGGCGCGCCGCTGGACGTGCAACTGCTGCCCATGCGCGGCGTATGCCCGGCCTGCGGCGACGTGGAAACCCGGAGACGGAAATTCTCCTGCCCTTCGTGCGGCGACGACGCCGTGCACTGGATTGGCGGCAGGGAACTGTACATCGCAAGCATAGAAGTGCCCGGCCCGGATGCCATCGACCTTCCGGCAGCGGCGCAAACCACGGAAGGATAGCACCATGACCAATTCGCTCATGCGGTACGTCGTCTTCGCTGAAGCAGACAAGTGCAAGGCCTGCAAGAAGTGCGAACTTGCCTGCATCGCCTCGCACAACAACATGACCATCAAGGAGGCGGTGAAGAAGCGCAATCTCTTCCAGCCCCGCGTGCACGTCATCAAGACCGACAGCGTCAAGATGCCCGTGCAGTGCCGCCAGTGCGCCGATGCGCCCTGTGCCCGCGTGTGCCCCACCGACGCGCTGGTGCAGGAAGACGGCGTGGTGGTGATGCGCCAGCAATACTGCGCCGCCTGCCAGCTGTGTGTCATGGCCTGCCCGTACGGCGCCATCGAGTTGTCCTTCATCGGCCTGCCCGAAGAAGGCCCCGATGTCGCCCAACCCGCCCAGCACCGCCGCGAAGTGGCGGTGCGCTGCGACGTGTGCGCCGACTGGCGCGCCAGGGAAGGCAAGGACCAGGGCGCCTGCGTGGAAGCCTGCCCGGTCAAGGCCCTGCACATGGTCACCCTGGACGAATACCGCGCCATGCAGCGTTAGGGGTTGCTTGCGGCGGTCGTTTCCGCCAGCCCGCTCCCGGAAAAGGTGCACGGGGCTGGTGACCGCACCCCCCGGCAAGAACCCAGCACAACCCCATGACGCCCCCATCCTGAGGTCATGACGGGGCGGGGAATTTCCCCGCCCCGTTTTTTTTTGCGCGGCAGCACGGCGCGGCATGCGGGAGGTCCGTCACGAACGCGTCGTCACAAACCGACGCGACGCAGCCTGAAATACTGCTGTTCGACCGCTCAACATACTGCCACGATTGGACTTATCAAAACATTGCCATCCGTCACCAGTCCGTAACAAAACCGCGCTATTTCGTGTCGAATTCATGACGATGCCGGTTGCCCGGACGCCGGGGGAAGCGTAGAATCCCCGCGGTCCCGACCGGCCTTTTTTGCGCACGGGGCAGTGCCCTCCGGCACGCGCCGGAACGGTAACACATCCGCAACCTCCCGCCGCTCATGGCGGAACATCGCCGCAGATGGACCTGGCCGACCCTGCGGGCCAGCCGAACCCAAGGGCCTGCCAGGCCCGCGTGCACAACGCCAACACCGGAGCCAACGCATGGCCTTGAACCTGTTCCCCAAGACCGTCCGCTTCTTTGAACTGCTAAACCGCCAGAATGCCATGCTGGTGGAAGCGGCCGACTTGCTCACCCGCATCCTCGAAGACTTCGGCAAGGTCGACGACGCGTGCAAGCGCGTGAACCTGGTCGAGGTGGAGGCCGACGAACTGTGCCGCGAAATCTCGCGCCAGCTTTCGCTCACCTTCATCACCCCCATCGACCGCGAGGACATCTACCGCCTGAACCTGGCGCAGGAAGACTCCATCAACCTCATCAAGGGCATTGCCACCCGCGCGCGGCTGTACGGTTTCACCTACATCCGCTTCCCCGCCCGCAAGATGGTCCGCAACCTGCGCGAGATGTGCGCCGTCACCGGCGAGATGATCTGTTGCCTGAAGGACAAGACCGACGTGGCCGCGCAGGTCAAGCAGTTGAAGGCCATCAAGGGCGAATGCGAAATGCTGCTGGGCACCGGCCTTGCCGAACTGCACGACACCGAAAATCTCGACATGCGCGCCGTGGTGGACATCATGAAGTGGACCCAGGTGTACGACCGCATCGAACTGGCCGTGGAACGCCTGGACGATCTCGCCGACGCCATTGAGGAAGTGGTGCTGAAGAATGCTTGAGATACCGGTGCTGCTCGTCGTCATCGTCATCGTCGCGCTGATCTTCGACTTCACCAACGGGGCGCACGACTGCGCCAACGCCATCGCCACCGTGGTTTCCACCAAGGTGCTTTCCCCGCGCACCGCCGTGGTCATGGCCGCCGTGCTGAACCTTTTCGGCGCCATGCTGGGCGAAGAGGTGGCGCACACCCTGGGCCAGGGCATCGTGAACACAGACATGGTCGCGGGCAGCCAGACCCTGGTGCTGGCCGCGCTCATCGGGGCCATCGCCTGGAACCTGATCACCTGGTACTACGGCCTGCCCTCCTCGTCGTCGCACGCGCTCATCGGGGGGCTGATGGGGGCCGCCATCACCCACGCGGGGTTCAGCACGCTGAACGCCATGTCCATCGTCAAGAAGATCCTGCTGCCGCTGGTGCTCTCGCCCATGGCGGGCTTTGCCGTCAGCTACGCATGCATGATGTTGCTGATGCTGCTGTTCTGGCGCACCAACCGGCGCACGGTGACACGGTCGTTCGAAAAGTTGCAGATCGTTTCCTCTGCATTCATGGCCACCAGCCATGGCCTCAACGACGCGCAGAAAACCATGGGCGTCATCACCCTGGCCCTGTTCCTGTTCCACCAGATCGACACCATCCACGTTCCGCTGTGGGTCAAGCTGTCGTGCGCACTGGCCATGGCCATGGGCACCGCCCTTGGCGGGTGGAAGATCGTGAAGACCATGGGGCACAAGATATTCAAGCTGGAGCCGGTGCACGGCTTCGCGGCGGAAACATCCGCCGCCGTGGTCATCACCGGGGCTTCGCTGATGGGCGCGCCCATCTCCACCACCCACACCATCACCGCCTGCGTGTTCGGCGTGGGGGCCACCAAGCGCCTGTCCGCCGTGCGCTGGGGCATTGCGGGCAACCTGGTGGTTGCATGGATACTCACCATTCCCGCCGCCGCCACCATGGCGTCCATCAGCTTCCTGGTTCTGGAATTGCTGGGCATTGCCGACTAGCTCCCCCCGTCCCGCCGGGCCGGACACAGCACACGACAAAGGGGCTCCCCACGGGGAGCCCCTTTAGCCGTTCCGGAGCACGCCCGTTTCCGCGCCAGCGCCCGGCCCGGCAAATGTCTTCCGACACCATTTCCGGCCATTCCGCAGTGCTGCCGTCCAGTTGTTCCTGCACGGCCACATGGACCATGGCCGTATCGGGCCGGACGGAATGTTGCGCCATACGACGCGACACGGCCCGCGATCATCAGCATCGCGGGCCGTTCGGGGGTGATCGGGTATGGGGCTAGCTGCCCGCTTCCATCTCTTCCTGACAGGCCTTGCACAATCCCACGCCCGGCACGGCGGCCAGCCGTGCGGGGGGGATGGGTTCGCCGCACTCGCGGCAGCAGGCAACGCCATCGATCCATTCGGGCCCCTCGCGCCCGTGCGCGGAGGCGTTCCGCGCGCGGGACAAGGCGGCTTCGCGTTCCAGCCGCTCAAGTTCCTGGGCCTGATCGAAAATGTCCATGAGACCTCCTGATTGTCCCGATCCGCTCCCTGTCAGTGCTAGGTCCGCCCCCCCTCGGCGCGGGCAGTGCCCGCGCGCATCCGGCCCGACTCCATCAGCCGTCGATATGTCACGATTCCCTGTCGGCTCCACCGTCCAGGCGTCTCGTTGGTTCCACCCGTCCCTGGTCAAACCCGACCTTGATCCAACCCGACCCTGATCCAACCCGCCGGGGGCCAACCCGCCGCGGGTCCGGCGCGTACGGGTCCGGCGCGTACGCCCTTGCTACCCGCCCTGCCCGCGCGGCGGAATGCCCGCCACAGCCAGTGCATCCACGCGCACCTTGGCCACCGCCTTGACCATGGCAGTCGGACCGCCCTGTACGGCAATGCCCGGCATGTGCGCATCCTCCGGGAACAGCGCCGCGAAGGTGCCGGGTTGCAGCAGCACGCGGGTGCAGGGGTGCCCCGTCACGGAAAAGAAACGCACGTCCCTGTCATCGGCGTACGGACCCAGGGCAGCCAGACCGGGCAGCGGCGTCCAGTCCAACCATTCCATACCCGAAAGAACGTACTGGATGTCAATATGCCTGCGGTGGGCTTCCAGCCGCCCGCTGCCTTCCGGCCTGGTATCGTAACGCCCCACTTCAACGTACACGCTACCTTCCGGCGCATCCGCGCAGGGCACGGGGTGGCGGCCAGTGGCGGCGTCGGGCGTCAGGTTGGCCAGAAAGGCGAAGGCCGCCCGCCATGCCGGGCCAAGGTCATAGCGCATCCAGGTGTCCAGCGTGCCGATGATCATTCTTTCCTCCGGCTTGATGGCGGAATTCCGCATTCTGGCGGCGGACAATATAGTTTCGTCGTGCCGCGCGCAACCATTCCGTGCATTGGCGCACGGCAAAACGGCAACCGGATGGCCTCCCTCAGGACACACAAGTGTAACTCTTAGCCGTTACAGTTCCATCTACAAAATTTATAATATACACGGCAGCATAGCTATTGCCAATGTCAATGAATATGGGCATGAAGGCCGCGCGGCGTTCGGGTGCGGCTGGGGAGCCATTTGGATGCCGCAAGCGGGCACACGCTCCTCGCAATCTCGCGTCACGCGACGGAAGGGTTAACGGCGGGCCAACCGTAAACATCCAGTCGCCAAGGGGGCTCCATGTCTCTGACCATTCGCACCAAACTGATCATCGCGTTTCTGTTATCCATCGTCGTCGCCATCGGCAGCGTTTCCGCCGTGGTGTCCATCGAAATCCGCCGGGCCTCGCTGAAGGATTTCGAAGACTCTTCCGGCGCGCAACTGGAACGGGTGAACGACTTCATCGCCACGTTTTTCGAATCCGCCCAGCGCAACGTCGCGTACCTTGCCTCGCTGCCCCGCGTGGTGGAGGGCAAAGGGCATGTGGCCTCCTACGCCGACACCAAGCAGGAATTCAAACTGAACCACGGCAGCCTCACCCCGCCGGAACAGGCCATCGCCCAGTTGTTCGGCCTGCTGGGCAAAGCCAACAACTGGTACGACGAGATTTTCATCGGCTACCAGGATGGCGGCTTTCTCAGCCACATCGACGACACGGGCATGCCCGCCGGATACGACCCCCGCAAGCGCCCGTGGTACAAGGAGGCCCTGGCCTCTTCCGGCAACACGCTGATCAGCAAGGCCTACATGTCCACCACCGGGTACCCGGTGGCCAGCGTCATGAGCAAGGTGCGCACCGGCGCTGGCGAGATCGTCGGTGTCATGGGCGTGGACATCAACCTGTCCACGCTGACCAAGGTCACCTCCAGCCTGCGTATCGGCAAGACCGGCTACGTCATGCTGATCGAGGACACCTCGGTAATCCTGTCCGACCCGAAGCACGAAAAGTTCAGCTTCAAGAAAACCGATGACACCGGCTCCCCCGGCCTTGCCCAGATCATGAAGATGCAGCGCGGCACCTTCGAGGCGGCCATGGACGGGGTGGACAAACTGGTCACCGTGCATACGGGCTACCAGGGCTGGAAGCTGGTAGCCATCATCGACAAGGCCGAGGTGTACGCCCAGTCCGCCAGCGTGGTGAACTACATCCTGATGGTTCTTCGACGTTTGATGTGGAATTCATGAAGCCACCACGACCTGAATCGGGGCCGCGATCAGGTAGACCATGGTGATGAAGTTCTCCACATTTCGGTATCCTCGGGCTCTGGCTCTCGCCGCTTG
>NZ_VRYY01000517.1 GCF_015731765.1 Nitratidesulfovibrio oxamicus | reverse complement strand
GGGCGACGCCACCGCACCGCGCCCTTTCGTGGGCGTGGACCTGACCGACGACCTGCGGGTGGCCCGGCCCATGCCCGACGCCGTCACGGCGGCGGACCACCTGCACCTGGGGCCGGTGGCCCCGCACCGTCCGTTGCAGGTAATCGTGGCCGACGACGTGCCCAGCAACCGCCAGTTGCTGGCCTTTTTCCTGGAAGGGCTGCCCCATGCACCGCTGGAAGCGCGCGGCGCCACCGAGGCGGGCATCCTGTACCGGCGCGCACCCTCGGGCCTGGTCATCATGGACGGCGACATGCCGGAGGACGACATCGTGGCGGCGCTGGCGTCCATCCGCGCCTTCGAGCAGGAACACGGCCTGCCACCGGTGCCCGTGCTGGTCCTTGTGTCGCACGAGGCGCAGGCCGAACGCATGCTGGCCGCCGGGTGCACCGAAACCCTGGAAAAACCCCTGACCCGCAGCGGCCTGCGCGCCGCCGTGCAGCGGCTGGCCCCGCCCCATGCCGAGCCGGAGTTGCAGCCCGAACACACGGGCTATGCCGGATACGGGGCCGACGCAGCGGAACTGCCGTACGGCGGGGAAAGCGACGACGCCCACGCCGCGCCGCCGGAATTCGCGGAACTGCCGGACCTGTTCCTGTCCGATGCCGGGAACGGCGCGGATGCCGACAATCCTGATCATGCCGACCATGCCGGGACAGGTGGGCTTTCGCTGGCCGGAGATGCTGCTCCGGACTGGAACACCGCTCCGGACTGGAATGCCGCCGAGGCAACGCAGGACCATGTCTATCCGTATGACGCCCCGCTTCACGCCCCGGCGCAGTCCCATGCCACAGGCATGGGCGCACTGTCGGCACCGCAGAACGATGAATTCCGGCCCGACGATGCCATGGCCGACGAGAACGCACCTGCCGCGCCCGAGGCTGAAGCGCCCACGTCGTGGCACCCCTGGGAGCGCCCCGCGCCTGGCCTGGCGGCAGCCGGGGCAACGGAAGGTGACGCTCCGGATGCCGACACGCAGGAACAGCCCCCGCATGTGACCGATGCCCATGCAGGCCACGCTGATGCCGCCCGGACCATGCCCCATGCGGCTGGCCCGGACGAAGCCGAGGAACTGCCCGACCTGTTCGGCGCGGCCATCTTTGCCGTGGGGCACGCCGTTCCCGCCGCCGGGACGCAGCCCTTGGCACCCGGTGCGGCCCCGGCGTCCGCCCCCCCTCTGGCGACCGGCCTATCGCATGAAGGCGGAGCACTGCCCGAGGGCGGATCGTTACTGGACCTCATCGTTACCGACGTCGAGGATGCCGAACCCGATGACGACGCCCCGACCGCGTCGGGCCAGCCCACGTCAACTCCGGCCTCGGCAGCCCCGGTATCTGCAAGCCCGACCCCGTCGGTCGAGGCGGAGGAAGCCGCCGCCACTGTCGCGGCTGCGGCCACGCCAGTCGCTGCTGCGGCCCCGACCTGGGACAATGATTTCGAGGAATCGGTGGGCGACCCCATGCCTTTGGCGACCGCGCCTGCCCAGCCGCCGGTTGCGGGCGCTGCCGCAACCACCGCCCGGC
>NZ_VRYY01000516.1 GCF_015731765.1 Nitratidesulfovibrio oxamicus | reverse complement strand
TGGAACTGGCCCCGCGCGGAGTCACCGCCTGTTCGCTGCGGCTGGGCTGGCTGGAGGCGGGCCGGGGCGCGCCGTTCCTGCAATCCCGTGCCGCAGACGCCCCCCTGCCGCCCTCCGGGCGCACCGTGACCATTGCCGAGGCCGTGCAGACCCTGCGTTTTCTGCTGTCCGCCCCGGCCACGGCCATCAACGCCACCACCCTGACCTGCGACGGCGGCTTCGGCGCGCTGAAGCCGACCTGCTGACCACGTTCCGACAGTCCATGCTCCGGCAGGCCCGGCAGGCCCGGCCGGCCTCCATTCCGGCACGCAACCCTCTTCACCCTCCCTTTTCATCAAACCCCACAGGCAGAACACCATGCCCGCACATTCCCCCCACGAACCGCACGACATCGCGGCGGCCATAGCCGCGCTGGTGGCCCCCATCTTCGACGTGGACGCCGCCACCCTGTCACCCGACACCCGGCTGATGGCCGACCTGCCCTGCGAATCCATCGACCTGCTGGAAATCGGCGCGGGGCTGAACCGCCGCTTCGCCATTCCGGTGCGCGATGCCGCCGCCTTTCTCACCGACCTGCGCATCCACGTGCTGGAGGCGGAACGCACCGGCGAAGCGCCCGAAACCCGACTGGCGCGGGAATACCCGCACCTGTCCGACGCGCGCGTGGCAGAGGTGCTGGCAGCCGTGCGCGTGCCCGGCGCGCCCCCGGTGCTGACCATCGGCGACGTGGCGGCCTATGTGGCGTGGTCCCTGACGCGGAACGCGCGACGTTAGCCAAATGGTCGTTTCGCACGTTGGCGGACCGACCCGAAGGGCGCGAAGCATGCCCGTTGGGTGCGTTTGCGAGCCGTACGGGCATCGGGCGCAACGCGGTCAAACATCGCCTGCCAGCGAACGAAAATCCTCATTTACCCATCTGCCGGTTCTCCTATGCGCCCACTTGATCCAATTTTCCTTCCCCCCCGCCGCGTGGTCATCACCGGCGCGGGCGCGGTGACCCCGCTGGGGCACACCCCGCAGGACATGGCGCGCGCCATCCGCGAGGGGCGCAGCGCGTTCCGCCATGCCCCGGCCCTGCCCGGCGCGGCCTGTTCCCCCGTGTCAGACTTTGACGCGACCGAAGCCACGGGACGCTGGCGACACCGCCGCTATCTTTCGCGCGGGGGACAACTGGCCCTTGCCGCCGCCCTGACCGCCACCCGGCAGGCCGGATACGCCTGCGACAATGGCAGGAGGGTAACGGGCGGAACGGGCGACATCGACTCGACAGCGGGCGACGGCTGTCCGCATCCCCTGCCCTGCCTTCCGGACGACACCGCGCTGGTGGCGGCCAGCGGCCCCAACATGGACGTGGGGGCAGACTTTCCCGCCGCGTGCGCCCCGCGTACTGGGGACAGCGCCGCAACATCCGGCCTGGAACACCCCGATCTCGACGCCCTGTGGATGCTGCGCTGGCTGCCCAACACCGCCGCATCCGCCGTGGCCATGCGCTGCGGCGTCCGGGGTGAAGGGCTGGTGCTGGGCACGGCCTGCGCCGCCTCGTTGCAGGCCGTGGGCGAGGC
>NZ_VRYY01000515.1 GCF_015731765.1 Nitratidesulfovibrio oxamicus | reverse complement strand
GATCCGCCACCCGCGTGGCCCGGCCCTGCGAGCGGGATGCGGCCTGCGGGGGCGGGGACCCGCTGCGCCAGCGTGCAGTCGGGGGGGGCGAAAGCCCGTCTGCCGCTGGCTTTCCGCAATTTTCCTGCCGCATTCCCTTGTTGCGCGCCGATGCGCGTGTGCTGCCCTTCGCGGACAACGCCTTCGATGCGGTGGTGCTGTCGCTGGCCCTGCACGAGATGCCGGAGGCCGTGGGCAACGCGGCCCTGGCCGAGGCCCTGCGCGTGGCCCCGCGCGTGCTGCTGGCCGACTACCGGCTGGCCGAACGCAACCTGGACCTGCCCGCCGCCCTGTTCGTGCACCTGCCGGAACGGTTGGCCGGGGCGGAACACTACCGCAACTTCCGGGGGTTCATGGCCCGTGGCGGGGTGGAAGGGCTGGCGCACCGGGCCGGGTTATCGGTCATTCGCCGCGAACGGCTGTTTGGCGGGGCCGGGGCGCTGCTGCTGGCAGAGCGGAACAGCCGGGCAGGGTGACGATGCGCAGGCGGGCGCAGTGATGGGCGCGATGTCCGCTGCATGCCTGCTCCCTGCCCGCATCGAACACGTTCCGGTTCTGCTCCGGGCCTGCTTCCTACCTGACGCGCGCACCACTTTTCTGTTCGTCCATAATGCGAAACGCCCGGTCGAAGCCGGGCGTTTCGCGCTGGAAGGGTATGGCCATTGGCCGCCACATCGGCAGTAGCCGTGCGTCACTCTTTGGACGTGCCCTCGCCTGTGGCTGCGGCGGGAACGGCGGCCACCAGGTCCAGGGTGGGCTGGGTCACCCGGCCCTCGGCCAGCAGGCGCTGGCGGGCGTCGGCCACGCGCAGGATGGACAGCGGCGTGGCCAGCAGCGGCACCAGGCCGGAGGTCAGGGCATCGCGGTAGTAGGTGGTGTCCTCGTGCTTGCCCAGGAATTCGCGCAGGGTGGCGTCGAGGGAATAGCCCTCTTCCTTGAAGGCGTCGTCAAAGGCGCGGTACATGTCCAGCCGCAGCCCCTCGCCGGTGAATTTCGGCCCGGTGGCCGTGCCGGTCAGCACGCCCAGCAGCCCCTGCACCACGGCCTGCTGCCCGGCGTTGACGGCCTTGTTCTGCACCCGCTCGAACACCGGTTTGGTGCAGCTTTCGCGCGGGGGGCAGACCCGTCCGGCGCAGGCGGCGCACAGGGCGGCGGCAAGCAGCAGCACGAGGACGGCGGTTTTCGGAAGGGCGGCACGGGCGGGGTGTGCGCTGTGGGGCGTGAAGGGCATGGCGTGGTCTCCTGCGGGACGTTGATGGCCGGGGTAGTATCTTCCAATAGGCCGATGGGCATGCCGGTGCAACCGGTCGGATCGGAAGCGGATGGCGGTTGCGGCGCAGGGGGCTAACCCGGCGTCTCGGAATCCGCTTCGGTCAGCCCCAGATGCACCATCAGCGCCGCGCAATCGTTGGCCACCACGTGCGCCCCGGCCTCGTGCAGCGCGCGGGCAGGGCTTTCGCCGCTGGCCACCCCGGCGGTCAGGGTGCCCGCGCGGTGCCCGGTCACGATGTCCATGGGGTGGTCGCCCACCA
>NZ_VRYY01000514.1 GCF_015731765.1 Nitratidesulfovibrio oxamicus | reverse complement strand
CGAACGCCTCTGCCGCCGGGCAGGCCACGCGCAACGCGCGGATGGACCGCGCCATGCCGGTGGCTTCGTCCACGTCCAGCAGCACGCCGTTCAGCGAGCCGCGCCCCGTGGCCGGGCGAAAGCGCTGCGGCAGCCGGGTCAGGAAGCGGTCAACGATGACCTTGTGGTCCATGCCCAGCACGGATGCCTCCACCCCGCACATCCCCGCATCGGTCAGGTAGGCGGTACCACCGGGCAACAGCATGGCGTCGGCGGTCTGCACGTGGGTATGCGTGCCGATGACCGCGCTGACCCGGCCATCCAGAAACCAGCCCAGGGCCTTCTTTTCGCTGGTGGCCTCGGCGTGGAAGTCCACCAGACGGACGACAGGCGGACCCTCTTCCGCCTCCAGCCGGGCCAGCAGGGTTTCCGCCGTGCGAAAGGGGCAGTCCAGCGGGTCCATGTAGGTGGTGCCGCACAGGTTCAGTACCGCCAGGCGATTCCCGCCGGGCAGGTCGTACACGCCAAGGCCTCGCCCCGGCGCTCCCGCCGGATAGTTGGCGGGCCGCAGCAGGCGCTGTTCCTTGTCCAGCGCGCCGTACAGGTCGCGGTGCTTCCATACGTGGTTGCCGGTGGTCAGGATGTCGATGCCCATGCCCAGCAGTTCGCGCAGGGTTTCCGCCGTCAGGCCGATGCCGCCGGAGGCGTTTTCGCCATTGGCGATGACCACGTCGGCGGCGTGCTCGCGCCGCAGGGCGGGCAGCAGTTCCTTCAGGGCCTGCCTGCCCGGCTTGCCCACGATGTCGCCGAAAAAAAGGATACGCATGGTTTGCTGTTCCGTGTGCTGTGTAACGACCAACGCGGACATTTTCGTTTCCGGCAAGGAAGGCCTCACGCCGCCGAAAACGGAAAGACCGCGTTGGATCAGATGAGATAGGCGTCGTGCTCGCTGCCCGCGACAAGCCCTTCCGCCCGCTCGGGAATGCGCACCAGCGCATGCGCCCCGGTAAGCGTGTGCAGCAGGCCGGACTTGCCCAGCAGCGGCACGGCGGACGGCGGCGCAGCATCGCCCCCGCCTGGGGCCATCCCGCCCCCGTCCGGCCCGATTGGCCCGATTGGCCCATTGGGCCCGGCGGTTTCGATGCGCACCCGCACCCAGTCCTCGCGCCCCTGCCGTGACGCCACGTTGCGCGCCAGGCGCACCCGGCGCGCGGGCCACAGAGACCGGTCGAAGGCATCGGCCCTGCCGGAAAGGTGGTGCAGGAAGGGTACCCCCAGCACGAACATGACCACCTGGGCGGAGGTCACCTGCCCGGGCAGCCCCCACACCGCCCGGCAACCGTCCCCGCCGTCCTCCCCGCGCACTCGCGCAAGGATGGTCGGCTTGCCGGGGCTGATGGCCACGCCATGGGCCAGCAGTTCGGCCCCTTCGATGCGCGACAGCGCGGCCACGGTCAGGTCGCGCACCCCCACGGAACTGCCGCCGGACAACAGCACCACGTCGGCGTCACGCAGTCCCTCGCGCAGGGCCGCCTCCAGCGCGTCCAGTTCGTCGGGCACGATGCCCAGGCAACGCGCCTCGCACCCGGCCC
>NZ_VRYY01000513.1 GCF_015731765.1 Nitratidesulfovibrio oxamicus | reverse complement strand
GGCACCGCCGTCACCGGTCCCGCCGTCACCGGTCCCGCCAGCGGCGAGGCCCCCCTGCGGCCCGACGCGGAAATCCCCGCGCACGACATGCCGCACGAGGTGGACTGCCCGCCCAAGGTGCTGGCCCGCGGCCCGCTGGGCGTGGCCGCCTACCTGCGCGAAACTCCGCCCTTCGACGACCTGTTCTGGCAGTCCTCGGCCTTTCGGGCGCTGTCCCGCGCCTACGACACCCACGGCGGCTGGGCCGGGCTGATGAACTGGATCAGCCTGCAAAGCGAGTTGGAACTGGTGCGACGCAGCAGCGAGAAGGTGCAGATCATGAGCCTGCACGCGGCCAAGGGGCTGGAGTTCCGTGCGGTGTTCCTGCCCGCGCTGGAAGACGGCATCATGCCCTTCGCCGGGGCGGGCACCCTGACCGGCAAGCCCGACCGCGACGGCGCCAGCCCCGACACGCGCACCGACATGGACGAGGAACGCCGCCTGCTCTATGTGGGCATGACCCGCGCCTCCGAGGGACTGTTCCTCAGCTGCGCCGCGCGCCGCCAGTTGTATGGCCGCGAACTGCGTCTGAAGCCATCGCGCTTTCTGGATGACGTGCCCCTGGAAGGGCTGCGCCGCTCCATGCTGGTGCAGCACCAGAAGCGCAAGGAGCGCCAGCTGTCGCTGATGTGATGCCGCGGGTTCTCGTGCGGCGTGATGCGGCGCGTGTTCTGGCTGCCGCCGTCCGGCAGCCATCCTCCCCACCACGTCGGCAGCCCCCCATACCCCCGCCAACGCAAACGGCCCGGTCATGCCGGGCCGTGGTGTTTTTCGGGGAAGGGGAAGGGGAAGGCATCGGGGCGGCGCGCCGCAGTGCGCCGTCCGTCGTGCGGAAAGACGGTGGCGGGCGGGGCTACTGGGGGCAGCACACCCGGTACACGTAGCGTTCGTACAGGCCGGACACCCTGCCCGCCGTGCGCGGGCTGAGGCCCACGTCGCGCAGGCGACAGTACACGTGCAGGGGATTGAAACGGTGTTGCAGAAAATGCTTCACGTGGCGCATCAAGGTCTCCTGTTCCCCGTCCAGCTCCAGAGCGGCCTATGGTGGTTCCTGACGGCTCATGGCGGTGCGACGGGGGAACGACGTATGCCGTGCATGGCGCGTGCCGGTTCGGCCCGTGGTTTATGGTGGCGGCCCCTTGCGAGGGCGGCACACTGCGGACGACCGGAAAACCGGCGTTACGGGCGGGCGCGGGTGGCACTTTTCTGCCGGGCCGCGCTTGCCGCTCAGGCGGAAAGCCCGTAACCGGAACGGCATGCACGTTCCGCAGGCCCTTACCGCATCGCCTCGGCTTCTGTCCAGAACCGTAGCGGCCCCTTCGTGGATCATTGCGGGCAACGTCCATGATAATTGCGCATTTCTTTCGGGGCGGGTGCACGAGGTGGGGCTGTGCCTGTTCGAGGCCGAAGCCTGCCTTGCCTATACCGACGCCGATCTGCCCCCGGCGCTGGCCGCACTGCCCCTGACCTGGCACGCCCACCTGCCTGTGGACCTGGCCTGGGTGGCCGGGCCGCACGGTGCGCCCGGCGTGGGCGCGGCG
>NZ_VRYY01000512.1 GCF_015731765.1 Nitratidesulfovibrio oxamicus | reverse complement strand
GCGCCGCCGCCGGGCTGCCCCCGCTGGGCGCGGGCGGCCTGCCGCAACGCGGCGACGGGGACGACACACGCCTGCCCACCCTGCGCGAACTGGAAGAGGCGCACATCCGCCGGGTGCTGGCCACGGAGCGCAACATGGAACGCGCCGCCGCCATCCTGGGCATCACCACCGTGACCCTGTGGCGCAAGCGCAAGGAACTGGGGCTGGAATAAGCGCAGCCCTGCTCTGGAAGCTAATGGCGTCTTTTCGCTCGCCTCGTCCGATCCCGCCGGTTGCATCTGACGAAACGGCAACCTGAACCAAGGATTGCTGAAAAACCTGTTTCGGGGCGCCTCTTACGATCAAAGACGGCAACTGCCATACGAATCTTCGAGCATTGCACCCGCCAATACAAATAAAAGTTTTGGGGGGAGGGGGCCGGGGGAGGAGACCCTTTTCCAAAAGGGTCCCTCCCCCGCAACGGTGTGGCTTTTCAACAGCCTCTACCTGGCCAACCGCAACAACCGCTCGGCCACCACCGCCGGGGCCACGTGGCGGCGCATGGATTCGGTGGCGCGCAATTCGCCGCGCAGGGTCATGGGTTCGCTGGCGTGGGCGCTGGTCAGTTGCGCCTCGCAGGCATCGCGCAGCAGGGCGAACGACGCCTCCACCTCGGGGTACTCGTTGTCCTCGCGCCAGGGCAGGCGCAGCGTGGTTTCCGCCTCGCGCCCCGCGTGCGAGGGCGCATCCAGCACATAGACACCCCTGGGGGCCTCGCCCGCGCGTTCGCTTTCGCCGGGGTAGCAGTGGGGCCGCCACGAATCGGGCGGCTCGGGGATGGTGGACTGCACCCGCACCGGGGGCACGGCCAGCGCCTTTTCATGCGGTTCCAGGGACACGGTGTAGCGCAGCACGGGGCGCAGGTTGCCGCGCTGCTTGTCGATGCGCCATTCGATGCGCATGGTCAGGCTCCTTCATGCAGGGTCAGCACCTCGCCGAAGGGCGGGGCGTCGGCGCCACCGTCCGCCCCCACGGATCGGGTGGACGCCCACAGCACCGGGTACGGCGGCGGCGCGGGAAAGCGGTTGCATTCAAGGTCGGTCAGGCAGATCAGGCAGGCCGGGCGCAGGCCGTCGGCATCCACGCGGGCGAAGGCCGGGCGGTAGTCGGTGCCGCCGCCCCCGTGCGGGGTCAGCCGCAGGGGCAGGTCCCGGCGCGTCAGGTGCAGCACTTCCTGCACGGCGCAGTCGCAGTAGATCACCGTGAGCCGGGTGTCGAAATCCTGCAATATGGCGGACACCTCGCCGCAGAAACGGGCCAGCGCGGCGTCGTCCACGGAACCGGAGCTGTCGATGACCAGCACCAGTTCCGGCAGGTCCTGCGAGCGCAGCGACGGCAGGTGCAACCCCATGTGCACGTAGCGCCGGTTTGGCGGCGTCCACGAATAGTCGTTGGCCGTGCACTGGCGGATGAACCGGCGCAGCAGGGTGCGCCAGTCCAGCGGCGGGTGCAGGGCCTGCCCGGCCAGCCGTTCCAGCCCGGCGGGCAGGTCGCCCATGAAGCGCGCCCCCTGCACGGCCTGCCCGAGGTCGATGCGCAGGTC
>NZ_VRYY01000511.1 GCF_015731765.1 Nitratidesulfovibrio oxamicus | reverse complement strand
GGCTGGCGCTGAAGTCTTGTGGCTGGCGCTGTTCCACCGCATGCGCTCCGGCGCGCTGGACCTGCCGCCGGACGCGGTGCCCACCGCCCTTGACGCGCTGCCCGACACTTCGAACAGCATGAGCGCGCGGCTGCGCGCAGCGGCGGAGCCACCCAAGGGGCATCCCGCTCTGCCCGTGCGCGAGACACCGGCCCTGGCTGACCTGTTGGACCGGCTGCTGGCCACCGGCGCCCACGCGGACGACGTTGACGTCAACGTGGCCGCCGCGGGCGCAGCCCTGGTGCGCGGCGACCTGAGGGCCGCAAAACCCTTCTGGTACCGCCTGCACCAGGCGCGGCACCTGCGCCAGCCGGAAAAACCGCAATCGGTGTACCACGCCTGCCTGCTGTGGGCGGAACTGCTGCGCCGCGAAGGCCGCGACGCCCAGCCGGGCTTCACGTATGACCCGGAACGCCACTGCCCTGAAGCCGCCTTCGAGATGCTGGTGCTGGCGCAACGCCACAACGGCAACGACCTTGAATGGATGCGGGGGGTTGAGCGCTTGACTTCGCGCCGCAAGGCGCTCACTTTCTACAGACTCGGCATTCTGGCGCGCCTTGCGCTGGAGCCCGGCGCGCCATGGCGCACGCAGGCGGAGTACGGTCTTGCCTGCCTGCGCGCCTACCGCGTCGAGCAGGGGCTGCACGAACTGGCCGATGCCGGGCGCCGCGCCACGGCAGAAGGGCAGGAACGGGCCTTTATGCGCCTGCTGGACGGGTATGCCCCCGGCGGGCACCTGCGCCGGGGACTGGATGTGGCCCCCGCCACGCCGCCGAACGCCGAAGCCGACATTTCACCGGACGCCACCGCCGCTCCCCCGGCGGACGACGGCGACCGGACCTGAGCAAGGACACCTCATGCTGGAATACCTGCGTATTCGGGATCTCGCGCTCATCGAGGACATGGAGTTGGACTTCGCCCCCGGCCTCAACGCCCTTACCGGCGAAACGGGCGCGGGCAAAAGCTTCATCCTCAAGGCGCTCAATTTCCTCATCGGCGACCGGCTCACCGCCGACATGGTCCGCCCCGGCAAGGAAAAGGCCCACGTCGAGGCCCTGTTCGCCCTGCCGGACGGCGACATGGTGCTGCGCCGCGAACTGACGGCGGACACGGGCCGCAGCCGCCTGTTCATCAACGACCGGCTCAGTTCGCAGGACACGGTACGCGACATGCGTGCCTCGCTGGTGGTGCACACCAGCCAGCACGGCCAGCAGAAGCTGCTGCAACCCGCCTTTCAGGTCCGGCTGCTGGACGAATTCCTGAACCGGCCCGATCTGCTGGCCGCCCGCGATGAAACGCTGAAGGGGCTGCGCGAGGTGGCCGCCAGGCGTGAAGAACTGGCCGCCCGCGCCCGCTCGCTGGAAGACAGGCGCGATGTGCTGGAATTCCAGCAGCGCGAGATCGACAAGGTAGCCCCCGAGGCGGGCGAGGAAGATCGGCTGGAAGAACGCCGCCGCGCCCTGCGCGACGTGGCGTCTGCCCAGCAGGCGCAGGAACGCGCCCTGGCAGTGCTGCGCGGCGAGGACGGCCCCGGCGTGGCCGA
>NZ_VRYY01000510.1 GCF_015731765.1 Nitratidesulfovibrio oxamicus | reverse complement strand
GGCGCGCGCCCTGCGCGCGCCCGGGGCCGCGCCTGCCGCCAATGGCAGACCCGGTCCCGGCCCTATGGAACGAAGGGCCTACCGGGACAGGGGGGCGGTGTCAAGAAGCGGCGAGGCTGGCCGAATTGGCGGGATTGGTGGGACCGCGCGCGGCAGGGACGGCGGCATCGGCAGGGACGGGGCAACGACTGGGGCAACGACCGGGACACGACAGGGACACGACAGGGACAACGCGCGGCTTCGCACGCGCCCTCCCGGCCTGCCTCCGGCTCTGGCTCCAGCCCTGCCCCGGCTGGCCGCCCCCGCCATGCAGCATCGTGCGCAGGCACCGCCGGGGCCTGCAACATTACAATGGACGGCCACGCCGCCGCGTGCTAGTGCGCTTCCCTGCCCATGCATCATCCGCCCAGGCCCTGCAAAAAGGCCAGAGAACCCCACCGGTTTCCCGCCCCCGCTTGCTTTTTTCCTGAAAACCCGTTTTGATGCACCCCACGGTGAAAGGTGCGGCCCACGCCGCGCCGTGCACCCGGCACTTGCACGCATTCTCGCACAAGGACGTTTTTCTGGACAGCATGCCCCTTGCCCACGTGTTCGGTCCGGTGGCCTCAGGCCGCCTTGGTCGTTCGCTCGGCCTCGACCTGCTTGGCGGGCGGGTGTGTTCCATGGACTGTCTGTACTGCGAGGCGGGTGCGACCGATGCGCACACCTGCGAGCGGGCTCCCTACGTCCCGGCCCCCGTGCTGCTGGACGAACTGGCCCGCTGGCGCGACGCCGAGGCGGCGAAGCACGGGGCCACGCCGGATTGCCGGACGCCTTCCGCGTCACCGGCTTCCGTCCGGCTTGACCATGTGACGCTGGGCGGCTCGGGCGAACCCTGCCTGAACAGCGACCTTGCCCGCATCATCGCGGGCTGCCGGGACATCCTGCCCGGTGTGCCCGTGGCGGTGCTGACCAACTCCACCCTGCTCCACCGGGACGACGTGCGCGCCGACCTTGCCGGGGCGGACGTGGTGCTGCCCTCGCTGGATTCGCTGGTCGAATCGGAATTCCGCGTGCTGAACCGCCCGTGCAAGGGCGTGACCGCGCGCGGCGTGGCCGACGGCCTGCTGGGCTTCGCGCGCGGGTTCGGCGGGCGGATCTGGCTGGAGGTGCTGCTTGCGCGCGGCATCAACGACACGGCGGAAAACCTCGCCCTGTTGCGTGACTACGTGCGCCAACTGGCCCCCCACCGGGTGGACGTGACCACCCTGTCGCGACCGGGCGCAAGCCCGCGCGCCCTGCCCGTGGACAGGGACGTGCTGGCCCGCTGGAGCGACGAACTGAACACGGCAGCCGGGTGCCCGCGCACGGCGCCTGCTGGCCATGACCCCACGGCGGCAACACCGGATGACGGTTCCCGCCGTGCGGCGAATGCGACGAACGCGGAAGCCCCCGTGCCCCCCGTCCCCCTGATCATGGACACGGAGGCTCTGCAAGAGGCGGTGCTGCGCTCCGTAACGCGCAGGCCGCAGACCGCGCCGCAACTGGCGAAGGCCCTGGGGGCCCCGCTGGACGCGGTGCGGAAGGCGCTGGACGAGCTGACGGCGCGGGGCGCATGC
>NZ_VRYY01000509.1 GCF_015731765.1 Nitratidesulfovibrio oxamicus | reverse complement strand
GCCGCGCCGCACGCACGCGTGGCGCCAAGGCCTCCGGGCCCGCGGGGGCTTCCGGCGCCATGCCCCTTGCCCCTGCAGTTTCCGAAACGCCCGCCACGCCCGACGTCGTGCTGGACGCCGAGGTGCTTCTGGACCCGCAGCCGGAAGTTGCCCCCAAGGCCCGTGCCAAGGCTGCCCCCGCCAAGGCCGCATCCGGCAAGTCCACTGCCGACAAACCCGCCCGTGGTCGCCGTGCCGCTTCTTCCCCCGCTGGCGATGGTGACGGGGAAGCACCGGCATCCGCCCGCCTGACCGGCGAAGATACCGACGAATCGGACGACGAAAGCGCCGACGACGAACTGGACATCGACTTCGACGGTCCCGTCGACGACGCCATTGACGTGGGCCTGCTGCACGGCGACGATGATTCGCCGCATGCCCGACATGACGCACATGACGGGGGGGAGGCACCTGACGAAAGCGAAGGGCGCCAGCGTTCCCTGCCCGTACTGCGCCCGGCCATGCCCGGCGCCTCCACGCGCGACTCGTTGCACCTCTACCTGCGTGAAATCAGTCGGTTTCCACTGCTGAAGCCGGACGAGGAGTTCGACCTTGCCCGCCGTGTGCAGGAACAGGGCGACAGCGACGCCGCCTTCCGGCTGGTCACATCGCACCTGCGCCTGGTGGTCAAGATCGCCATGGACTTCCAGCGGCGCTGGATGCAGAATGTGCTGGACCTGATTCAGGAAGGCAACGTGGGCCTGATGCGCGCGGTGAACAAGTTCGACCCCGAAAAAGGCATCAAGTTCTCGTACTACGCCGCCTTCTGGATCAAGGCCTACATCCTCAAGTTCATCATGGACAACTGGAGGATGGTCAAGATCGGCACCACGCAGGCCCAGCGCAAGCTGTTCTACAATCTCAACAAGGAACGCCAGCGCCTCATCGCGCAGGGGTACGACCCCGACGCCGCCACCCTCTCGGAAAAGCTCAACGTTACCGTCGAGCAGGTCATCGAGATGGAGCAGCGGCTCGATTCGTCCGACATGTCGCTGGACATCACCGTGGGCGAGGATTCCGGCGGGGCCACACGCATGGACTTCCTGCCCGCATTGGGCCCCGGCATCGAGGAAGCGCTGGCCAACAGCGAAATCGCGCGCATGGTGCAGGACAGGGTGCAGACCATCCTGCCGAAACTGTCGGACAAGGAGGCGTACATCCTCCAGCACCGCCTGCTTTCGGAACAGCCGGTCACCCTGCGCGAGATCGGCGAGAAGTACGACATCACCCGGGAACGCGTCCGGCAGATAGAGGCGCGCCTGCTGCAAAAGCTGCGCGACCATCTGTTCAAGGAAATCCGCGACTTCTCCTCGGACTGGATATCACAGTAGCCTCCCGGCCCGGTCAGGCCGTTGCACGAGCCCTCCATGCCATCCATCCTTCGCATCGCCCCCGTCCGCACCGCCGCAGGCACGCAGGCGACCATCCGGGCGCCGCGCCGCCCCGCTTCCGCCGAAACGGTCATCAGAAAGCCCGGTCGTTCGCACGTGCGATCGCTGGCCCGTGCCGCCGCGCTGTTGGCGGCGGTCTGCCTGGCCGTCGGCGTGTCCGGCTGCGCAACCCGCCAGCCCGC
>NZ_VRYY01000518.1 GCF_015731765.1 Nitratidesulfovibrio oxamicus | reverse complement strand
GAACGGTGCGCGCACCCTGCTGCTGTCCGGCGGGCTTGGCGCGGGCAAGACCACCCTCGTGCGCGGCCTGGTGGAGGCGCTGCCCGGCGGCGACGACGCCGAGGTCAGCAGCCCCAGCTTCAATATTTGCAACATGTACCCCACCCGGCCGGAAACGGCCCATTACGACCTCTACCGACTGGAGCAGGCGCGCGGCGCCGCCCTAGCGGTGGCGGACGACGCCTTGCTGGACCTTCTGGAAACGGAGGGCCCCCGGCGGGCGCTGGTCATCGTCGAATGGGCCGAACGCCTTCCGGTCGACGTGCTGCCCCCCGACAGGCTGGAGCTTACCTGGCTTCCGGCCACGCACGGCAGGCTCATCACGGCCTTTGCCCGGGGAGAGGCGGCACGCCGCGTACTGGCTGCGACGGCGCGCGAGGTCGCGGACCTCGTGGTGCCGGAAACGGCGCCCCGCACGGCGGCGGACACGGCCATGCAGGCCCCCTCCGCCGATGACGACCGTGACCCACGGGACACGCGGGACACGCGGGACGCCCAAGAGAACACGTAGCGATGCAGCCGGGCCACGGCCCGGCGCACAACACCAACAACGCTCGACACAACGCACGATAAGGAAGCGGTATGCGTATTCTGGTGCAGAAGTTCGGCGGCACGTCCGTCGCCAACCTCGAGTGCATGAAGCAGGTGCGCGAGAAGGTGCGGCGGGCGCTGCGCGACGGCTACAAGCCGGTGGTGGTGCTTTCCGCCCGCTCGGGCGAGACCAACCGCCTGCTGACCCTGGCCGACGAATGGTCCACGGACCCCGACCCGGCAGAGGTGGACGCCCTCATCGCCACCGGCGAACAGGTTTCGGTGGCGCTTTTCTCCATGCTGCTCAAGGATTCGGGCATCAAGGCCCGCTCCATGACCGGGTTCCAGGTGCCCATCACCACCAGCGACGCCTTCGGGCGGGCGCGGATCACGGACATCGACGCATCCTGCCTGCGCAAGGAACTGGAAACCCACGATGTCATCGTGGTGGCCGGGTTCCAGGGTGTGACGTCCGAAGGGCGCATCACCACGCTGGGGCGCGGCGGTTCCGACACCAGCGCCGTGGCGCTGGCCGCGGCGCTCGGTTCCGTGGAATGCGAAATCTACACCGACGTGGACGGCGTCTACACCACCGACCCCAACCTGTGCTCCACCGCCCGCAAGCTGGACCGCGTCTCGTACGACGAGATGCTGGAAATGGCCAGCATGGGCGCCAAGGTGCTGCAAATCCGGTCCGTGGAGTTCGCCAAGAAGTACAAGGTGCCCGTCCATGTGCGTTCTACATTCACCGACACCCCGGGTACCATGGTCACCCAGGAGGATTGCGAGATGGAAGCCGTACTCGTTTCCGGCATAGCCTACGACAAGGATCAGGCGCGGGTTACCCTGCGCAGCGTGCCCGACAAGCCGGGCGTTTCCGCCGCCATCTTCGGCCCGCTGTCGCAGCAGGGCATTCTTGTTGATATGATCGTCCAGAACCCCAGCCGCGACGGCGTGACGGACATGACCTTCACCGTGCCCCGCAAGGATCTGAAGAAGACACTGGCGCTGATGGAGGAAATCCGGGCCAGGACCGGCGCCCAGGAAGTGCTGCACGACACCCAGGTGGCCAAGGTTTCGGCCATCGGCGTGGGCATGCGCAACCATTCCGGCGTGGCGGCCAAGGCCTTTGCGGCGCTGCACGCCGAAAACATCAACATCCTGATGATCAGCACCTCCGAAATCAAGATTACCTGCCTCATCGAGGAAAAGTACACCGAACTCGCCGTGCGTACCCTGCACGACGCCTTCGGCCTGAATCACGATCTCGGCAACGCGTAGGGCACGGTCATGACCCGGCGCATACAACTGTACGACACCACCCTGCGTGATGGTTCGCAATCCGAGGACATCAACCTCACTGCGGCGGACAAGCTGAAGATCGCCCTCAAACTGGACGAGATCGGCATCGACCGCATCGAGGGCGGATGGCCGGGATCGAACCCGGTGGACGTGGCGTTCTTCAAGGAAATAGCGAATTACCACCTGAAGCATGCGGTGATCAGCGCCTTTGGCAGCACGCATCACCCCAACTTCACGGCGGACAGCGACCCCAACCTGCGCGCCATCGCGGAATCCGGGGCGCGGGTGGCCTCCATCTTCGGCAAGTCGTGCGAGGTGCACGCGGCAGAGGCCCTGCGCCTGGACGCCGCGCGCAATCTGGAGATCATCGGCGACTCGGTGGCCTTCCTGAAGGGAAAGCTGGCCGAGGTGTACTTTGACGCGGAGCACTTCTTCGACGGGTACAAGCACAACGCCGCTTATGCGCAGAGCGCGTTGCGCCGCGCCCACGAGGCGGGAGCCGACGTGCTGGTGCTGTGCGACACCAACGGCGGCACCCTGCCGCACGAAGTGGCGCGCATCGTGGCCGAAGTGCGCGAGGCCCTGCCCGGCGCCGCCGTGGGCATCCACGCCCACAACGACTGCGAACTGGCCGTGGCCAACTCCATCGCGGCGGTGCAGGCCGGTGCCGTGCAGATCCAGGGCACCATCAACGGGGTGGGCGAACGCTGCGGCAACGCAAACCTGTGTTCCATCATCCCCACGCTGGAACTGAAATTCGGCGGGGAATACGCCTGCCTGCCCGAAGGGCGGTTGCAGCAGCTCACGGCGGTGGCCGCCTACGTTTCGGAAGTGGCCAACATCCCGCCGTTCAGCCGCCAGCCGTACGTGGGCCGTTCCGCCTTTGCCCACAAGGGCGGGGTGCACGTCAGCGCGGTGAACCGCAAGTCGTCGCTGTACGAACACATCAGCCCCGACGTGGTGGGCAACCGCCAGCGCATCCTGATCACCGAACTGGCCGGGCGCAGCAACATCGTCTCGCTGGCGCGGCGCTTCGGCTTTCATCTGGACAAGGACGAGCCGGTGGTCAAGGGCCTGCTTACCGAACTGAAGAAGAAGGCCAGCCTGGGCTACGACTACGCCGCCGCCGAGGCGTCGGTGGAACTGCTGATCCTGCGCAAGCTGGCCCGGCGCGGCGTGCGCGAGTTCTTCCGGCTGTTGCAGTTCCGGGTGCTGGAAACCAAGCACGACAGCGAAGGCGAGCCGGTTTCCGAAGTATCGGTGATGGTGGACGTGGAAGGGGTGACCGAACACACCGCCGCCACCGGGCGCGGCCCGGTGAACGCGCTGGACAACGCCCTGCGCAAGGCACTGCTGGGCTTCTACCCGCGCCTGAGCGAAATGCGCCTGCTGGACTTCAAGGTGCGCGTGCTGACCGGCGCGGAAACCGGCGGCGGCACGGCATCCACCGTGCGGGTGCTCATCGAGTCGGGAGATTCCGACAGCCGGTGGGTGACCGTAGGCGTGTCGTTCAACATCATAGAAGCAAGCTGGCAGGCCCTTGCCGATTCCGTCACCTACAAGTTGTACAAGGACGAACACGCCCGCAGGGCGGGGTCGGACGGTGAGTAGAGTCGAGCACGCCCGCAGGGCGGGTTCGGACGGAGAATAGAGTCGAACACGCGCGATGCGCGGCGCGGACACGCCCCCCGGTCCACACGGCCCCGGACGCCCGCCCCGCCGCCACCGCAAGCAACACCCCCCACAACGCCCCGGTTGCATGACCGGGGCGTTTTCTCATGCCGCTGTTTCCCGCATCAATGCTTATCGAAGCATTTCATCTTGCTCCTGCACAACTGCGGCCTCTCCTCCTTGCGGCCATTTCTGGCAAATGTTCAATGGCTACAGGTAAAAAAGCTAAGTCTCATTCCGAATTACGCGTAACACCCCCACAAGCACGATAACACTTTTTACCATTTATTCGCACTATCAAGCGTGTTTGACCATTCAATCGTCGCAACATGGCCCCCAAAATCACTTTTTTCTATCAAAACCCACCCCTGCCATCGACATCGCATTGACCCTGGCGACGGGGGGGGGCTATTCGTCATTGAAAGAATACGGGGCTATCGCGGGAAAATAGCCACTACGGTCTATGCAACGCCGCAACCAAGGAGGCAGGGATGAGTCTCAACAGGCGTGATTTCGTCAAATTGTGCACAGGTACGGTTGCAGGGTTCGGAATATCCCAGATGTTCCACCCCGCCGTCTGTGAAGCCATTTCCGGTTCGCTTAACGGCGAACGGCCCCCGGTGCTCTGGCTGCAGGGCCAGGGTTGCACCGGTTGTTCGGTGTCGCTGCTGAACTCGGTGCACCCCACCATCGCCGACGTTCTGCTGAAGGTCATCAGCCTGGAGTTCCACCCCACCGTCATGGCGTGGGAAGGCGAACCCGCCATGGAACACATGATGAAGATTGCGGAACAGTACAAGGGCAAGTACTTCGTGGTGGTCGAAGGGGCTGTGCCCACCGAGGCCGACGGCAAGTACTGCATCATCGGCGAAGCGCACCACAAGGAAATCTCCATGGTTGACGCCATGAAGAGCGTTGCCGCCAACGCCGCCGCCGTGCTGGCCGTGGGCACCTGCGCCGCTTACGGCGGCATTCCCGCCGCGCAGGGCAACGAAACCGGCGCCAAGTCGGTGTCCGCTTTCTTCAAGGAAAACGGCATCGCCACCCCGGTGGTGAACATTCCCGGCTGCCCGCCCCACCCCGACTGGATCGTGGGCACCGTGGTGGTGGCGCTGAACGCCATCAAGGCCAAGGGCCTTGCCGCGGGTCTTGCCGACGTGGTCAAGCTGCTTGACGCCGACGGTCGCCCCACCCCCTTCTATGGCCGCAACGTGCATGAAAACTGTCCCTACCTTGAAGCGTACGACGCCGGGAAGATGTGCGAAACCTTCACCAAGAAGGACGGCTGCCGCTACGACCTCGGCTGCAAGGGCCCCATGTCCATGTGCGACAGCTTCGAGCGCAAGTGGAACGGCGGCGTTAACTGGTGCATCTCCAACGCGGTGTGCATCGGCTGCGTCGAACCCGACTTCCCCGACGGCAAGTCTCCCTTCTACTCGGCCTAGCCCCGGCGCCATACATCAAGGAGGAAACCATGTCCGGCTGTACACCCAAGGCCGCTCCTGCCGGGGCCACCGGCAAGGCGACCATCGCCATCGACCCGGTAAGCAGAATCGAAGGCCACCTGAAAGCCGAAGTCACCGTTGAAAACGGCGTGGTGGTAGACGCCCGCCTGTCCGGCGGCATGTACCGCGGCTTCGAAACCATCCTGCGCGGGCGCGACCCGCGCGACGCCTCGCAGATCGTGCAGCGCATCTGCGGCGTGTGCCCCACGGCGCACTCCACCGCCTCGTGCATGGCGCTGGACAACGCCTTCAAGGTCAAGGTGCCCACCAACGGCCGCCTTACCCGCAACCTGACCTTCGGCGCCAACTACCTGCAATCGCACATCCTGCACTTCTACCACTTGGCCGCCCTTGACTTCGTGCAGGGGCCGGACAGCGCGCCCTTCGTGCCGCGCTTCGCCAAGCCCGACCTGCGCCTGCCCAAGGACATCAACGCCGCTGCGGTGGACCAGTACCTGGAAGCGCTTGAAGTGCGCCGCATCTGCCACGAAATGGTCGCCATGTTCGGCGGGCGCATGCCCCACGTGCAGGGCCAGGTCGTGGGCGGCACCACGGAAATCCCCACCAAGGAAGCCCTTGTCGAATACGCCGCCCGCTTCAAGAAGGTACGCGAATTCGTCGAAAAGAAGTACGTGCCCGTGGCCTACACCGTGGGCGCTGCCTACAAGGACCTGTTCAAGTTCGGCCAGGGCTACAAGAACTGCATCTCGTTCGGCGCCTTCCCCATGAACGACGCCATGTCCGAGCTGCACCTGAAGCGCGGCGTGTACATCGACGGCAAGGACCAGCCGTTCGATCCCAAGCTGATCAAGGAATACGTCAAGTACTCCTGGTTCGACGACGCCACCACCGGCCTGCACTTCTCTGAAGGCAAGACGGTACCCGCGCCCAACAAGGCCGGTGCGTACAGCTTCGTCAAGGCCCCCCGCTACAACGGCAAGGCCGTTGAATCCGGCCCGGTGGCCCGCATGTGGATCACCAACCCCGAGCTGTCGCCCGTGGGCCAGAAGCTGCTGAAGGACCTGTTCAAGCTGAACGCCAAGCGCTTCCGCGACCTTGGCGACGACGCCGCCTTCTCGGTCATGGGCCGCCACGTGGCCCGCGCCGAAGAAACGTACTACATGCTCTCCGCCATCGAACGCTGGCTGAAGGAAGTGAAGGCCGGCGAAGAAACCTTCGCCGCCGCCGAAATTCCCGCCAAGTCCGAGGGCGTGGGCTTTACCGAAGCGCCGCGCGGCTCCCTGGTCCACTACATCAACATCAAGGACCAGAAGATCGACAACTACCAGATCGTGTCCGCCACGCTCTGGAACTGCAACCCGCGCGACGACAGCGGCCAGCTTGGCCCGGTGGAACGCGCGCTGGTCGGCACCCCCGTGCCGGACATCAGCAACCCGGTGAACGTGGCGCGGGTGATCCGCGCCTTCGACCCGTGACTGGGCTGTGCCGTGCACGTGTTGCACGCTGAATCCGGCAAGGTCTCCGTCGTCGAAGTGAAGTAGACGCCGCATTCCGAACCTATGGAGGGGGCCAGACCGGCAAGGCCGGCCTGGTCCCCTCTTGCATTCCCGCCCCGTGCGATCCCCACCGGGACGCTTGCGCGGCGCGCACGCCCGCCATAGGGTGGGCCGTGCAAGGGCATGCGGAGGCAATCGCCGCCGCGCCCCTCAAACCGCATGCGCCAGGGCGACGGCCGGATGGTCGCGACTGCCAGTCTGCTGCGACCGCCAGTCTGCCCAGGCTGCCACATCCGCCTCGCTCCTGAAACCGGGCGGCATCCCGAGCGCCCATCTTTTTCGCTTACGTACAGGAAATCATGGAGCCCACATGCAGAAGCTGCTCGTACTCGGCATTGGCAATACCCTGCTTACTGACGACGGCGTCGGCGTCTTTGCCGTGGAAGAACTGATGAAGGAAACCTGGCCCCGGAACGTCACCCTGATGGACGGCGGCACCTTCACCCAGGACATCTTCTACCTGTTCGAAGGGTACGACCGCCTGCTGGTGCTGGACATCGTCCACGCCAAGGGCGCTCCCGGCACCATCTACCGCCTGTCGGAAGACGACCTGGTCCAGAACGAAAAGCAGCGGCTGTCCATCCACGATGTGGACCTCATCGACTCGCTGAAGATGGCCGAGCTGCGCGGCCCCCGCCCGCGCATGCAGGTCATCGGCATGGAGCCGCACGACTTCCTGAACTGGAACATCGGCCTTTCCGAGCCGGTGCAGGCCGCTTTTCCCCGCTTTGTCGACGTGGCGCGCGAAGAAATCCGCACCATCATCGCGGAAATGGAGCAGGCGGGCTGAGTCCGCAGGGGCAGGCCAACGCCCCGCCTGCAACTCACGGGCAACCCGAGATGACCGCAGAGCCTTGACGTGCAAGGCTTGCAAGGCCGTGACCCTACGGGCGAAACTGTCGCCCATGGCGCAGCCATCCAAGGACGCCCCCCGCTGCCCAATTCCCCCAATTCCCCCAGTTGCCCCGGTTGCCCCGGTTGCCCGGTTTGCGCTTGCTTTTTCGGAGTACACCAAAAGACGTGCTACGTTAAATAAAAACGTAGCACGTCTTTCGTGTTTTACCGCTGCAGCAGCTACGCCATCCATCACCAAAAATTGAATACACAAACAACGCACCATGCCATCTTCCTCGCCTCCGCTGCATGGCCTCGACGCACATTCTGCCACGCCGAGGCAGCCGTTACATGCAATCATTCCCTTCCGCGATGCAGAAATGTGTGCTTCATTTGCATTTTCAATTGGAATAACGTTTCAATGTGTTGTACCTTCTCGGCAAACGTGCGGACAGGTCGCCGCGGGAAACGGATGCACGCAGAAGCAAGCGCTACTGCGTGCACCGGGGGGGCCTTTCGCACCAGTACGACCCTTACCCCGCCGCGCCGCTGGCGGCGGGCAGGCACGGTGATACGCCGTGCCGAAGGAGGCAGGGATGAAAATCTCGATCGGTCTCGGCAAGGAGGGCGTGGAGGAAAGGCTTGCGGAACGCGGCGTGTCTCGACGCGACTTCCTCAAGTTCTGTACGGCCATCGCCGTGACCATGGGCATGGGCCCCGCGTTCGCGCCGGAAGTTGCCCGCGCGCTCATGGGGCCCCGGCGCCCGTCCGTGGTCTACCTGCACAACGCCGAATGCACCGGGTGTTCCGAATCGGTGTTGCGCGCGTTCGAACCCTACATCGACACCCTGATTCTGGACACGCTGTCCCTCGACTACCATGAGACCATCATGGCCGCCGCGGGCGAAGCGGCGGAAGCCGCCCTGGAACAGGCCGTCAACAGCCCGCACGGCTTCATCGCCGTGGTGGAGGGCGGCATTCCCACGGCTGCCAACGGCATCTACGGCAAGGTGGCCAACCACACCATGCTGGACATCTGCAGCCGCATCCTGCCCAAGGCCCAGGCCGTCATCGCGTATGGCACCTGCGCCACCTTCGGCGGCGTGCAGGCGGCAAAGCCCAACCCCACCGGGGCCAAGGGCGTCAACGACGCGCTCAAGCACCTCGGCGTCAAGGCCATCAACATCTCCGGTTGCCCGCCGAACCCGTACAACCTGGTCGGCACCATCGTGTACTACCTGAAGAACAAGGCCGTGCCAGAGCTGGACAGCCTGAACCGGCCCACCATGTTCTTCGGCCAGACGGTGCACGAACAGTGCCCCCGCCTGCCCCACTTCGACGCGGGCGAATTCGCCCCGTCGTTCGAATCGGAAGAAGCCCGCAAGGGCTGGTGCCTCTACGAGCTGGGCTGCAAGGGCCCGGTGACCATGAACAACTGCCCGAAGATCAAGTTCAACCAGACCAACTGGCCCGTGGACGCGGGGCACCCCTGCATCGGGTGCAGCGAACCCGATTTCTGGGACGCCATGACCCCGTTCTACCAGAACTGATCACGCGCACGCGCAAGGTCACCCAACACCCCATAGGCAACAGCCAAGGAGGAAACCATGAGCGGCTGCAGAGCCCAGAATGCTCCGGGCGGCATCCCCGTCACGCCCAAGAGCTCCTATAGCGGTCCCATTGTCGTCGACCCCGTTACCCGCATCGAAGGCCACCTGCGCATAGAAGTGGAAGTGGAGAACGGCAAGGTCAAGAACGCCTACAGCAGTTCCACGCTGTTCCGGGGCCTTGAAATCATCCTGAAGGGCCGCGACCCTCGCGACGCCCAGCACTTCACCCAGCGCACCTGCGGCGTGTGCACCTACACCCACGCGCTGGCCTCCACCCGTTGCGTGGACAACGCCGTGGGCGTGCACATCCCGAAAAACGCCACCTACATCCGCAACCTGGTGCTGGGCGCGCAGTACCTGCACGACCACATCGTGCACTTCTACCACCTGCACGCCCTGGACTTCGTGGACGTGACCGCAGCGTTGAAGGCCGACCCGGCCAAGGCCGCCAAGGTGGCCTCGTCCATCTCGCCCCGCAAGACCACGGCGGCGGACCTGAAGGCGGTGCAGGACAAGCTGAAGACCTTCGTGGAAAGCGGCCAGCTCGGCCCGTTCACCAACGCCTACTTCCTGGGCGGTCACCCCGCCTACTACCTGGACCCGGAAACCAACCTCATCGCCACCGCCCATTACCTGGAAGCCCTGCGCCTTCAGGTGAAGGCCGCGCGCGCCATGGCCGTTTTCGGCGCCAAGAACCCGCACACCCAGTTCACCGTGGTGGGCGGCGTTACCTGCTACGATGCCCTGACCCCCAAGCGCATCGCCGAATTCGAGGCGCTGTGGAAGGAAACCAAGGCGTTCGTGGATGAAGTGTACATCCCCGACCTGCTGGTGGTTGCGGCCGCCTACAAGGACTGGTCGCAGTACGGCGGCACCACCAACTTCATCACCTTCGGCGAATTCCCGAAGGACGAGTACGACCTGAACAGCCGGTACTTCAAGCCGGGCGTGATCTTCAAGCGCGACTTCAAGAACGTGAAGCCGTTCGACAAGATGCAGATCGAAGAACACGTGCGCCACAGCTGGTACGAAGGCGCTGAAGCCCGCCATCCGTGGAAGGGCCAGACCCAGCCCAAGTACACCGACCTGCACGGCGACGACCGCTACTCGTGGATGAAGGCCCCCCGCTACATGGGCGAACCCATGGAAACCGGGCCGCTGGCCCAGGTGCTGGTGGCCTACTCGCAGGGGCATCCCAAGGTGAAGGCCGTGACCGACGCAGTGCTGGCCAAGCTGGGCGTGGGTCCCGAAGCCCTGTTCTCCACCCTGGGCCGCACGGCGGCGCGCGGCATCGAAACCGCGGTCATCGCCGAATACGTGGGCGTGATGCTGCAGGAGTACAAGGACAACATCGCCAAGGGCGACAACGTCATCTGCGCCCCGTGGGAAATGCCCAAGCAGGCGGAAGGCGTCGGCTTCGTCAACGCTCCGCGCGGCGGCCTGTCGCACTGGATCCGCATCGAGGACGGCAAGATCGGCAACTTCCAGTTGGTCGTGCCTTCCACCTGGAGCCTTGGCCCCCGTTGCGGCAAGAACAAGATGGCCCCGGTGGAGGAATCGCTCATCGGCACCCCGGTGGCCGATGCCAAGCGCCCGGTGGAAATCCTGCGTACGGTGCACTCGTTCGACCCGTGCATCGCCTGCGGCGTGCACGTCATCGACGGGCATACCAACGAAGTGCACAAGTTCCGCATCCTGTAACATATCCGGAGTCCCGTCGGCGTCGGCAGGCGGGACTCCGGCATTCGTGACGACCGAGGGGCCCGGGCTTGCGCCGGGCCCCCGGACTATCTGCGGAGTCGGCACGGCGGCGGCCCCGTTGGTGCAACTCCCACCGGACGACGGCCCCGAAAACTGCGCGGCGGCGCGGCATGCCCGCGCCGATTGCAAACCGGACGCGCGCCGTTTTCGTCTTCAACCAACCGGATCAGCGCCCCACGCAGGCCGCCTGCGCAACCTCGCAAACCGGCGCACCGCCGTCATGTCGAGGTTCCGGCCTTGCGCCGGGCCTTTTCCAACCCTATAGTACACCCCACATGAGCAATCGCCCCAACATCCTCGTCCTTGGCGTGGGCAACATCCTGTACACCGACGAAGGCATCGGCGTGCGCGCCGTCGAGGCGCTGCAAAAGGCGCATGCCTTCAGCGACAACGTTTCCGTCATGGACGGCGGCACGCTGGGCATGCGGCTCATGGACGCCATCATGGAATGCGACCACCTGATCGTGGTGGACGCCGTGCTCGCGGGGGACGAACCCGGCGCCATCTACCGCCTGACCGGCGAAGACCTGCGCAAGAGCCTGGGCTTCAACGACTCCATGCACCAGACCGACCTCGTGGATACCCTGATCTTCTGCGAACTGGTGGGCAAACGGCCAGAGGCGGTGATCGTCGGCATGGAGCCGCACGATTACCAGTCGCTGGGCACCGAGCTTTCCCCCGTGGCGGGCCAGCGCCTGCCCTTGTTGTGCGACGCCGTTGTCGCCGAGGTACGCCGCGCGGGCGGCGACTGCACCCCGGCCAGCGACGGACACCCCGCCTGAACAATCAGGCTGTACAACCCGCCTGAACAGTCAGGCTGGCCAACCCGACGGAGCAGACCCGATGTGCCTCGCCATTCCCGCCGAGATCGTGGAAATCAATGATGCCGGCATGGCCAAGTGTCGTGTGGGCAAGAGCGAAACCTACCTCAACGTCTCGGCCATGCTGCTGCCCGAACGCCCCGCCATCGGCGAATACGTCATCGTGCACGCCGGGTTTGCCCTGCGCGTGCTGGACAGGGCAGAGGCAGAGGAAACCCTGCGTCTGCTGCGCGAAATGTCCGAGGCCGTGGAAGGCCAGCCTGCCGGTTTCTGATCCGCGTGCCGGGCGACGCAGCACGTAGCCCGGACCAACCACACCAGATCACGGGGAAGAACGCCGCACCGGCGCACGTTCTTCCCCCTTCCTGTTTTCCCACCAGTCCCCATCCCGCAAAGACGCGCCCCCCGGAGCCAAACATGCCCCAGCCCCTTACCCTGCTGGCCCTCGGCGACAGCCTGACCGAAGGCTACGGCCTTGAGCCCGACGCCGCCTTTCCCGCCGCGCTGGAACGGCTGCTGCGGGAGGGCGGCGCGGCGTCACCCGCTCATGGCGCCACGGTGATCAACATGGGCCTTTCGGGCGACACCACGGCGGGCGGCCTGCGCCGCCTGCGTGCATGGCTGGCGCGCAACCCCGGTTTCAGCAACGGCGACGACGACTGCGCCGACAATGGCGGAAGCGCGTCCCCGCGCTGCTTCGCCATCGTCGAACTGGGGGCCAACGACGGCTTCATGGGGCTGGACCCGGAGGACATGGAAGAAAACCTGGCCGCCATCCTCACCCTGCTGGCCGGACGGCGCGTGTCCGCGCTGCTGGCCGGGTTCAGGGCCGACTTCGCCGACGATGCGGACTATGCCGAAGCATACGACGCCGTGTTCCCGCGCCTGGCCGCGCGGTTCGGCGTGCCCCTGTGGCCCTACGTTCTGGACGGCATCTGGGGCGTGCCGGAACTGACCCTGTGGGACGGCCTGCACCCCAATGCCGCCGGGGTGGAGCACATGGCCCGCGCGGCCCTGCCGTACGTGCTGGACATGATTGGCAACGCGGCATCCGGCGGCGGGTAGCAGGCGGGGCCCAACCCGTCGCGTCCGGCACCCTGCCCCCATCACAGCGGCCACCTCGTGCATCCTTTCCGCGCACACCGCCCCCACCGCCCGCCGTCCCTGTACCCGTGCGGGCCGCGCGCGGCTTGACTTCCGCACCTTCTTGAACCAATTACATCGTTTTGCATCACCCGGCGGTGCGCGCCACGCGCGCCGTCACCCCCGCCGGGCGCGGCCATGCGCCGCCGG